>JAVRPG010000520.1:0-4012 GCA_032162325.1 Mycobacterium sp.
GGGCACGGTGAGCAAGTCGCTGGCGCCGGGGCTTCGGCTCGGCTGGTTGGTGTTACCGGAACGACTCGTCGAAGCGGTGGCCCGGCAGAAGGGTGAAACCGAGGAGACCAGCGGCTTCGTCGAACAGCTGGCGATGGCCGAGTTCATCGTGTCCGGGTCCTATGACAGACACATTCGCACAATGCGCGCTGAGTACCGGCGCCGCCGCGAGCAACTCGTCGCAGCGGTCGCCCGGTCGTCACCGAGAAGCACCGTGGCCGGGATGCCCGCGGGTCTGCATGTGATGCTCGAGCTTGCCGGTGGCGACGAGAGCGCGCTGTCTCGTCAACTCGCGTGGCAGCGCCTTGGCGTGGAGGGACTTGATCTGTATCGCCATCCCGAAATCGGAGGCGAGCGCGACGGCGTGGTGATCGGGTATGCGGCGCCCGCGCCGAGCGCATGGTCAGCAGCTTTGGATGCCCTGATCCGACTGCTGCCCTGACACGTTCGGCTCAACTGGCCCCTTCTCGCCGCACCCAAGTGGCCCACGTCCAGTGCGATACCGCAGTTAGCGTTGAAAGCATGTTGGTCACAGGCAACACCAAGATCACCGATCTCCTATGCGTCACCCCGCCCCCGGTCCCCCAGGGTGCACACTCGATGACACAGCTCGTCGAGCTTCCCCCCGCGGACGCCGGACTAGCGCCACATCGACATTCGGGGCCTGTATTCGGTTACGTATTGCAGGGCAGAATCCTCTTTGAGCTCGAGGGAGGAGCGCCCACTGAAATCGCTGCGGGTGAGGCCTTTTGGGAGCCGGGCGGCGAGGTGGTGCACTATCAGATGAGGAATTTGGACGCCACTGGATGGAGTCGCTTCCTTGCGGTGTGTATCTGCGCTCCCGCCGTCGACAAGATCACCCTGCTCGAGCCGGAAGAGATCGCGGCCCGCGATTCGTTGCGTCATCCCAGTGCTCGCCGGTACGCGCAATGAAGACGATGCAAGCGATCATCGCGCGTGACCGCGCCGCCGGTATCGATGGGCTTGCGCTAGCGCAAATGCCCTACCCGCACGCTGCCGAGAACGACGTCATTGTCCGGGTGCACGCGGCAGGGTTCACCCCGGGTGAACTCGAATGGCCGGGCACCTGGACCGACCGGGCCGGGCGTGACCGCGCGCCAACTATTCCCGGCCACGAGGTGTCCGGGGTCGTTGCCGAGTTAGGTTATGGGACCACCGGCCTGTCTGTCGGCCAAAGAGTCTTCGGGGCTACCGACTGGTGCCGTAACGGCACGCTGGCCGAATTCGTGGCTGTAGAGGCGCGTAACCTTGCGCCGCTGTCTTCCGGAGTCAACCCCATTATGGCTGCGGCGCTGCCGATTTCAGGCCTTACGGCATGGCAGGGACTGTTCACCCACGGACATCTCGGGGCCGGGCAGACCGTCCTGATTCATGGCGCTGCGGGCGGTGTTGGTTCGGTTGCGGTGCAACTGGCGCGTGAGGCGGGGGCCCGGGTGATCGGTACCGGCCGCGCCGCCCACCGCGAGACCGTGCTCGATTTGGGGGCGGAAGTCTTCGTGGACCTCGACCGCGACCGGTTGGAAAGCATCGGAGAAGTGGACATGGTGTTCGACGTGATGGGCGGTCAAATCCTGGATCGCTCGGCGACATTGCTCCGTTCGGGCGGTGCACTTGTGACCATTGCTGAACCACCGCGAATCCAGCCCGACAACGGACGGGCCGTCTTCTTCGTCGTCGAACCAGATCGCGCGGGACTTGCCGAGCTGGAGCGCAGGCTTCGAGAGGGGCGGCTGCGTCCACCCGTGGGACCGATATACGCCCTCGAAGACGCCCCCGCGGCGTTCGACCCGATCCGCCGTAGTCACGGCAAGCCGATCATCCGCGTGATCGACGGAGACGGCGAGTGACGGAAACCATTGCAGGAGTGCTTCTTCCCTCAACAACATGTACCAAAGGAATTGAGTGAAAGGAAGATCGTATGGCTAAGTTCCCGCAGACGCCGGCGGCGACAGCTGCACTTTCAGTGGCTGCCCGTTTCTACTCGCCGGCGCTGCTAAACCACTGCGTCCGTTCGTATTTGTGGGGAACGACGTACGCCGCCGCGCACGGTATCGCCTTCGACGACGAGCTCTTTTACGTCTCGGCGATGCTTCACGACATCGGTCTCACCGACCCTTTCGACAGTCACCGAGTGCCCTTTGAGGAGGCGGGTGGCGACCTGGCATGGGTGTTCGGGGTGGCGGCCGGTTGGCCGGCTGATCGGGCGGCCAGGGCAACGGAGATCATCGTGCTGCACATGCGCGACGACGTCTCTTCCTCCGCTGACCCCGAGTCCCACATGTTGCAGGTCGCTACCAGTTGGGACGTAGTCGGGCGGCGACCGGAGGAGTTCTCGGCTGAGGCAAGGGCGGAGATACTTGCGCGCTATCCAAGGCAAGGATTCGGTAGCGAATTCGTCGCCTGCTTCGAAGACCAGGCGGGACGCAAGCCGGGCAGCGCCGCCGCCGCATCGATTGCCAACAATGGTGCCGGTCGCGTCATGGCCGACCCGCTCGACGACTGACGCTGGGTGCGTCGGCGGGAATCCAATCGCGCCGCCCGGTTGTTGATCAGAGTCGTGACCATTCGTCTTGGACTACAGATTCCCAGTTTCTCGTACGGCACCCCCGTCGCCGAACTCTTTCCGGCCGTGGTGGCGCAGGCCCAGGAGGCAGAGGTCGCCGGCTTCGACACGGTCCTGTTGATGGACCACTTCTACCAACTGCCAACGCTGGGCGAACCAGACGAGCCGATGCTCGAGGCGTACACCGCGCTCGGGGCGTTGGCGAGCGCGACAGAGAAGATCCAGCTCTCGACACTGGTGACTGGCAATACCTACCGCAACCCCACCCTGCTCGCCAAAGCCGTCACGACGCTGGACGTGATCAGCGGCGGACGGGCGATCCTCGGTATCGGCGCCGGCTGGTTCGAGCTCGAACACCAGCAACTGGGATTCGAATTCGGCACGTTCACAGAGCGATTCGAGAAGCTCGAGGAAGCGCTCCAAATTATTCTCCCGATGACCCACGGCGAGCGGCCCACATTCTCGGGCAAGTACTACCGCACCGAGAGCGCCATCAACGAGCCCCGCTACCGCGACCACATCCCGGTCATGCTCGGTGGCAGCGGCGAAAAGAAGACATTCAGACTCGCCGCGCGCTACGCCGATCACCTCAACCTGATCACACCGATGTCAGAGCTGCCTCACAAGCTGGATGTGCTCAAGCAGCGCTGCGCCGAAGCCGAGCGCGATCCCTCGACGCTGGAAACCTCGACGCTGCTGACCGTGGTGCTCGACGGCCACGACACCCGACGTGACGTCGCGGAGGCGATCGGCGGTCGCGCCGTGCGCGGAACCGCCGAGCAGGTGGCAGAGCAGATAAAGACCAACGTGCTCGACGTCGGCGTCGACGGTGTGATTGTCAATCTGCCTACCCACGGCTACACGCCAGGAGTCATCACCAAGGTCGGAGAGGCGCTAAAGCCGCTGGTCTCGGCCTGATGGGCGTGTCTAGCCACCATCACGGTGCCCTGACTAATTCTGCCTAGCTCTGCCGAGAAGACGCAAAAGCCCCCGACCCGAGGGCGGGGGCCTTTGCGTCTGTTCGCGCGCTAGGGAGGCATCCTTTGCACGGAGCACCCGGGTTTGTCGCGTGCACGCCGAGCAGCATCGATGTGTGTTCCGCGTGGATGGGCGGATGCCTACAATGACTGCACTGCAGTGGCAGTTCAGCAAACGGTAGACAGGACACCACGTGGGGCCTTCAACCGGCCTTTTCGATGTCGGCGGCCAGCTCGTAACTCCGCCGATTCGGGGCCGGGCGGGCGAGCTGAAGGTGATCGGCGCGTCGGTGACGGCGCTGGTGGGGGGGCGCGGGGGTGTCCTGGTCATCGAGGGCCCGCCGGGCATCGGGAAGAGCCGGTTGCTGACCGAGGTGATGGCGCTGGCCGACAAGTCCGGGGTGCGCACCTT
>JAVRPG010000521.1:0-2614 GCA_032162325.1 Mycobacterium sp.
GGGCATGCTCAACGGTGTCGCGCGCGGCACCCGCGACCTGGGGTGCACAGCGCAGCGAGTAGGCGTCCTGGACCAGCGAGCAGTCCGGGCCGCTGTGGCTGGCCACGATCGGCGATTCGGCGAGCACGCGACGCATGTTGGCCGCCGCGGCGGCCTGCCCGGGATGCGGTCGCATGGCATGCAGATCCTCCGCGAACACCCGGGTGGTGCCGAGGAGGCCCTCGACACTCATGGCCGCGGCGACGTCGGCCAGGTTCAGCAGCGCGTCGAGGTCGCGCAGCGCCAGCACCAGCATGCCGAGCATCCCGTCGGTGCCGTTGATCAGGGCCAGGCCCTCCTTCTCGGCGAGCACCACCGGGTCGATGCCGTGCCGGGCCAGGGCATCGGCCGACGGCAGGAGTTCGCCGTCGGCGGTGCGCACCGAACCCTCGCCGATGGCGGACAGCGCCACGTGGGCCAGCGGCGCCAGATCACCGGAGCAGCCGAGGCTGCCGTATTCGTAGACGACGGGCGTCAGCCCGGCGGACAGCATCGCCGCGTACGTCTGGGCGACCTCGGGCCGCACACCGGTGCGGCCAGTGGCCAGTGTCGACAACCGCAGAAGCATCATGGCCCTGACGACTTCTCGTTCGATCTCCGGTCCCGAGCCCGCGGCATGGGAGCGAATCAGGCTGCGCTGCAATTGTGTCCGCAGCTCGTGGGGGATATGCCGGGTGGCCAGCGCACCGAAGCCGGTGGATACGCCGTAGACGGGCTTGGGGTTGGTGGCGAGCTCCTCGATGCGGGCACGGCTCTTTGCAATCGCGTCCAATGACTCGTCGGAAAGGGCCACCGCGGCACCATCGCGGGCGACGCGCACCACCTCGTCGAAGGCCACGGGGCCGACGCGCACAACGACGGTTTCGGTATTCACGATCGTGACTCCACATTCTCGTAGGGATTCGCCATGTGCTGTCCGGCCTTGACGACGTCACCCACCAGCGGCACACCGGGTCGGTACGCGAGGTGCAGGTACGACGGGGCGTCCAGCCGGACAAAGTCCGCTCGCCGTCCGACGGCGAGGACCCCGACATCGCTGCAGCGCAGCGCCGCCGCCCCGCCGGCCGTCGCCGCCCACAACGCCTGGGCCGGAGTGAAATTCATGTCCCGCACCGCCACAGCGATGCAGAACGGCATGCTGGTCGTGAACGAACTGCCGGGATTGCAGTCGGTTGCCAGCGCGACCGTGGCGCCGGCGTCGATGAGCCGCTTCGCATCCGGATACCGCGCGCGGGTGGAGAATTCCGCGCCGGGCAGCAGTGTGGCGACGGTGATGTCGGCCGCGCCGGCGAGCGCTTCGACATCGGCGTCGGTGGCATACGTGCAGTGATCCACCGAGGCCGCGCCGAGCTCGACCGCGAGCAGGATGCCGTCGCTGGGGCCTAGCTGGCCCGCGTGCAGTCGCGGCGTAAGCCCGGCGGCCATGCCGCTGCCGAGGATGTGGCGGGCCTCGTCGACGTCGAATGCGCCGCGATCGCAGAACACATCCACCCACTGGGCGTGCGGCGCGCAGGCCTGCAGCATCGGGCCGGTGACCAGGTCGATGTAGGCCGCGCGGTCGTCGCGGAACTCGGCGGGAACGACGTGCGCGCCTAGGAATGTCGTCTCGTCTGTGACGGCCTTGGCGATCCGCAGCGAGCGGGCTTCGTCGTCGACGGTCAGCCCGTAGCCGCTCTTGCATTCGAATGTGGTGACACCTGTGCGAATCAGCTCGTCGGCGAGCCGCTGGGCTCCTGCGAGAAGCGTCGCGTCGTCGGCCGCGCGGGTGGCGGCCACCGTGGACGCGATCCCGCCCGCCCCGTAGGGCTGGCCGCTCATCCGCGCCGCGAACTCGGCCGACCGTTCGCCCGCGAATACCAGATGTGTATGGCTGTCCACGAATCCGGGGATCACGCTGGTGTCAGCGCAACTGATCCGATCGTCGGCATCGGGCGCGTCGGCGCGGCGGCCCACCCACACGATGTCGGAGCCGTCGACGACCAGCGCCGCGTCGGCGATGATACCCAGCGGACCGCCGTCGTGAATGGGGTCGTTGGTGACGAGCTCACGGATGTCGGTGTAGAGCAAGGTCATCGGGCGGCCTCCACCGAGGTATCCATCAGGTCCGCAATGGCCGACGCCAGTTCAACTTCCACGTCCGGCACAGTGACATGCTTGCGGTCGACCACAACGGCGCGTCCGTCGACCACCACATCGGTGACGTCGGGTGCCGCCGCACCGAAGACGAGGTTCTCCACCGTTGCGCCGCCGCCTGCGGTGCGGATCGAATCCATCTGCACTGCAACGAAGTCCGCTCGTGCGCCCACCGCGAGTTCGCCGACGTCGGACCACCCGAGGGCGCGGTGACCATCGTAGGTTGCCGCCCGCAGCAGGCGATCGGCGGCGATCACGCCCCGTGTGCGGGAGGCGAGGCGTTCGTTGAGCTCGACGGCACGGGCCTCTTCGAACAGATCGATCACGGCGTGGCTGTCGGAGCCGAGGCTGAACAGTCCGCGTCCGGCGAGCAGTGCGGGCGCGGGCCCGATTCCGTCGCCCAGGTCGCGCTCGGTGGTGGGGCAGAAGCACACCCCCGTCG
>JAVRPG010000522.1:0-9015 GCA_032162325.1 Mycobacterium sp.
GCGAGAAAGTCCTCGCTCGAGCCGATGTCGTTGACAGCTACTTGCGGCGAGGTGACGGAGGGACTTGGCATGTGGTGGGTTGCTCCGGACAGGTTTGGTCGTAGGGACAGTTGTTATTGGTGGGACCCGCGATGGAGCACAGACGGGTACCTATTTAGGTTACTCGACTGTGTACATGCTGGACAAACTCGGTCTCCCCAGCTGGTCCATCATTATCAGCCGCATTGGACGCCGTATGTAACGTAACGGCGCGATTACCGCCCGAATCCCGCCGTCGCGTTACACCCGCTGCCGACGATTAACCTGCTTTGGTGACCTATCCCGGGCTGCCTCGGCGAATCCGCAAGGTTGGGGCGCCGATCGGCGTGATCATCGTGCTCGGCACCGTAACCGGGCTGATCGTGATCGGGCTGACCGCGGCCAATCCCGTCGGCACCGGTATCGGCTTCGCGCTGTCCAGCGTGGCGATGACGATTGTCGTGCTCGCCTATCTGTGGCTCGACCGGTGGGAGCCCGAGCCGCCGCGGTTGCTCGTCCTCGCCTTCCTCTGGGGCGCATCCGTTGCTGTCGTCATCTCGACGATCCTGCAGCTGACGCTGGAAGCGACGATCAATCCCGGCCAGACCGAGACGGTCAGTCCCGTGTCCATCGTCCTCGGCGCACCGCTGACCGAGGAGGCCGCCAAGGGGCTGTTCCTGCTGCTCATGATGACGGGCCTGCGCCGCAACGAGCTGAACTCGCTGACCGACTGCCTGGTCTACGCCGGGCTTGTCGGTGCGGGCTTCGCCTGGTTGGAGGACATCCTCTACATCGGCGGTGGCGAGTCGGTTTCCGAGTCCCTGGCGACCGCCGCGCTGCGGCTGATCATGGCGCCGTTCGCCCACTCGCTGTTCACCACCATGTTCGGCATCGGCGTGTATTTCGCGCTCCAGCAGCGCAGCTTCATCGCCAAGGCCCTCTACATCCTGCTCGGCTACGCCGGCGCGGTGATCATGCACGGGCTATGGAACGGCTCCTCGCTGCTGAGCGTCGAGGCGTACTTCCTGACCTACCTGCTCTGGATGGTTCCGATCTTCGTGCTGGTGATCGTGCTCGGCGTCTCCAGCCGGCGCCGGGAGCAGCGAGTCGTCGCCGCCAAGCTGCCCGGGATGGTGGCGGCAGGTCTGGTGACGCCCAACGAAGCGACCTGGCTGGGCTCGATGCGCAACCGCAAGGCGGCGATCAACGAGGCAACCAGGTTCGGCGGGAAGCCCGCCTGCAAGGCGGTAAAGAATTTCGCCTCGCAGGTGGTCGAGCTGGCCTTCGTGCGGGACCGGATCGATCGCGGCTTCGGCGATCAGCGAGTGTTCGCGCTGCAGCAGGAGGAAGTGAACGGGGTCGCCGCGGCTCGGTCCGCCGCGCCCGCGCTGCAGAGCCTGGCCGGGTACCGCGCGCTGCTCCCCTAGGCGGGTCACAGTGGTGCGCAGGCGCGCACCCGGATCTGTGGCGATTGCCGTCATGGCTTCTCCCCGCTGACTAATGCGCCGCCGCGTCCCAGCTCCGGCCGTAGCCGACGCTGACCTCGAGCGGCACGTCGAGCGGGTATGCGCCGCCCATCTTGTCGCGGACCAGCTTCTCGAGCGCGTCCCGCTCACCCGGAGCAACCTCGAACAGCAGCTCGTCGTGCACCTGCAGCAGCATCCGTGACTTCAGCCCGGCTTCCTTCAGTGCGTGATCGACGTTGATCATCGCCACCTTGATGATGTCGGCGGCGCTGCCCTGGATCGGCGCGTTGAGCGCGGCCCGTTCGGCGGCCTCCCGGACGTTGCGGTTGCTGCTGTCCAGCTCGGGCAGGTAGCGGCGCCTGCCGAGCACCGTCGACGTGTAGCCGTCCTTGCGCGCTTGGTCCACCACCTCGCGCAGGTAGTCGCGCACCCCGCCGAAGCGCGAGAAGTACTGCTCCATCTGCACCTTGGCTTCCTCGGTAGAGATCTTCAGCTGCGCGGCAAGGCCATAGGCGGACAGCCCGTACGCCAACCCGTACGACATCGCCTTCACCCGTCGCCGCAGTTCTGCCGTGACCTCCTCGATCGGCACGGAAAACGCTCGCGACGCCACGAACGAGTGCAGGTCCTCGCCGGTGTTGAACGCCTCGATGAGGCCCTCGTCCGCAGACAGATGCGCCATGATCCGCATCTCGATCTGGCTGTAGTCGGCCGTCATCAGTTCGTCGTAGCCCGTGCCGACAACGAATGCGTCGCGGATCCGGCGGCCCGCCTCGGTACGAATAGGGATGTTCTGCAGGTTCGGCTCGGTCGACGACAACCGCCCGGTGGCGGCGATGGTCTGGTTGAACGTGGTGTGGATGCGACCGTCGGAGGCCACGGAGTGCAGCAGCCCGTCGACGGTGACCTTGAGCCGGGTGGCGTCGCGATGCGCCAGCAGATGCTGCAGGAACGGGTGACCCGTCTTGTCGAACAACCCCTGCAGCGCATCGGCATCGGTGGTGTAGCCGGTCTTGGTGCGCTTGGTCTTCGGCATCTCCAGCTCGTCGAACAACACGACCTGCAGCTGTTTGGGAGACCCAAGGTTGATCTGCTTGCCGATCACCGCATACGCGGCCTCGGCGGCGTCCCGAATCTGGCCCGCGAACTCGCTCTGCAGTTCCGACAGCAGCCCGAGGTCCACGGCGATGCCCGCGGTTTCCATCTCGGCCAGTGCCCGCTGCACCGGCAGCTCCATGTTGCCCAGCAGCGACGAGGAATCGATGCGGTCAAGCTCCTCATCCAGCGCATCGGCGAGATCCATCACCGCGCTGGCGCGCAGGATCACCGTCTGCACCGCCTGGTCGTCGACGCCGTCACTGTCATCGAGCAGCGAAAGCTGTTGCTGCTCAGGGTTATCCGCGCGCAGCTCGCGCTTCAGATACCGCAACGACAGGTCATCGAGCGCGAAGCTACGCTGCCCGGGCCGCACCAGATAGGCGGCCAGCGCGGTGTCAGAGGTGACACCGTCCAACTTCCAGCCGCGGCCTTCGAGGTCGTGCATGGCGAGCTTGGCCTCGTGCAGCGCCTTGGGCTGGCCGACATCGGCCAGCCAGGACGCCAGCGCGGCCTCGTCGTCGGGGTGCAGAGTGGCGGTGTCGATGTAGCGGCCGTCCCCATCTGCGGCCACGATGGCCAGCGCGGTGGCGTCGGCGTCGAACGCCAGGTGCGTGCCGACGACGGCCATCCCGAACCTCTTGCCCGAGCTGTGCTCGGCGAGCCACGCGGCGAGCTCACCGGGCTCAAGCGCTCCTCCTCGCACGTCGAAGCCCTGGTCGACCTCGGGATCCGCCGACGCCAGCGTGTCGAACAGCCGGTCTCGCAGCACCCGGAACTCCAGGTCATCGAAGAGCCGGTGAATGTGGTCGCGGTCCCACGGTTGCATCCGCAGCGTGTCGGGCGTCTGCGCCAGCGGCACATCCTTGACCAGGTCGGTGAGCTCACGGTTCAGCACGACACTCGACAGGTTGGCCCGCAGCGCGTCGCCGACCTTGCCCTTCACCGTGTCGACGCCGTCGACGAGCGCCTGCAGCGACCCGTACTCGGCGATCCACTTCGTCGCCGTCTTCTCCCCCACGCCAGGGATGCCGGGCAGGTTGTCGCTGGGGTCGCCGCGCAGCGCCGCGAAGTCGGGGTACTGCTGCGGCGTCAGCCCGTACTTCTCGACGACGGCTTCCGGGGTGAACCGGGTCAGCTCGCTGACCCCCTTGCGCGGGTAAAGGACAGTGACGTCGTCGCTGACCAGTTGTAGCGAGTCGCGGTCGCCGGTGACGACCAGCACCCGGTATCCGGCTTCCTCGGCCTGGGTGGCCAGGGTGGCGATGATGTCGTCGGCCTCGAATCCCTCCTCGGCGAGCACAGTGATGCCCAGCGCGCCGAGCACTTCCTTGGTGATGTCGATCTGGCCGCGGAATTCATCGGGCGTTGCGGACCGACCCGCCTTGTACTCGGGGTACTTCTCCAACCGGAACGTCTGGCGCGAGACATCGAACGCGGCCGCGATGTGGCTGGGCTGCTCGTCGCGCAGCAGGTTGATCAGCATCGCGGTGAACCCGTACACGGCGTTGGTGGTCAACCCACCCTGGGTCTTGAAGTTCTCCGCGGGCAGCGCGTAAAACGCCCGGAACGCCAGCGAATTGCCGTCCAGCAGCATCAGTGTCGACTTCTCGACGGTGGCGGTCTTGGGGGGGTTCACGGTGCTCACTCTAAGCACCCGGTGCGACACCGACGAGCCTGGTCGCGATAGCCGCGACGGCTTCCACCGCCCGACCACCGCCGGGCCTCCACACCATCTCGAGCTCGACAGTCGGCAGCCGGTCGGCGACCGGTAGGCATTTCACACCCGCGGGCAGCGAGCGGCTGATCGACACCGGCAGCAGATTGAACCCCCCGGTCGCCAGGTCGCCGAAGTAGCGCAGACCGGGCAGCGGGTTTTCCCACACGTGAAAACCTTCCCCCGTGCTCCGTAGGGCCGCCAGGACCGCGTCGTAGTACTGCGGCGCAAACCTGCGCGGCAGGAAGCGAAAGATCTCGCCACGTAAGTCGCTGAGCGCCAACGTACTTCGCTGGGCCAGCGGATGCGTCTCGGCGAGGACGACCACATAAGGCTCCCGCCGCAGCACGTGACGGGCGAGCTCGCCGCTGATCGACAGATGCCAGCCGATCGCAATGTCGATCTCTCCCGCGACGAGCGCGGCACCAAGATCGTTGTCCCACAGTTCGACGACGTCAACCGCGATGCCCGGACACTGGTTGCGCACAGCCGCCACCAGCCCGGGGATGTCCGTGGTTCCCGACATCGGCCCGCACCCCACCCTCACCGTTCCCGACTCGGGTCCTCGCGCACCCCTGGTCTCGGCGATGGCACGTTCGACGTCGGCGAGCACCGCGCGGGCGTGCCTGACGAACACGTGCCCCTCAGCGGTCAACCGCGTTGGCCTTCGGTGGAAAAGCGTGACGCCGAGTTCGCGCTCCAACTCGCGGATTTGGCGACTCAACGGCGGCTGGGACATGTGCAGCCGCTCGGCGGCGAGTTGGAAGCCACCGGTCTCGGCGATGGCGATCACGTAACGCATTGTGCGCAACTCGATCGACATACCTCAAAGGTACCGGCCGGTGCCGAACCGGTCTGTGTTTTTTCGGCGTCCCGCCCGGATGCTGGAGTGTGAAACAGCCCGCGACACAGGAGGAATGGCCTTGGCAGGCGAGGAGATTGGGCACAGCGACAACGCCGACGGTCCGTGGCGGCCCACCCGCCGCCAACTGCTCCAGGCCGGCGGGATCGGGGCCGCCGCAGCGGTGGCAGGCGGCGGAGTCTTTGCGGCCGTCGCCGGCGGAGGGCCGTCAGGGTCACCCCGTCCAATGAGCAACGGCCTGATCACCCGGCTGATCCCGGGTACCGACCCAACGCTGCCCGCGATCGGCCTCGGCACGTTTCAGACGTTCGACGCGATTCCCGAGGACGCCCGCGCGACGCGCGTGGAGGTGCTTCGCCGGTTCTGGGCTAGGGGTGGCCGCGTCGTGGACGTGTCGCCGCTGTACGGGCTTTCCGAGGAGAACATCGCGCGCCACGCGGTTCAGGCCGGCATTCAGAACGACCTCTTCATCACCAACAAGATCTGGTCGACCGGAGACCACCTGTGGGACGACTCGCACGCCGACCGCAGCCTGCGGACCTCGATGCAGCGGCTGTCGCGAACCACGCCGATCGACGTGATGCAGTGCCACAGCCTGGTCAACGTCGAGACCGTCGTGCCGATCCTGCACGCGTGGAAGGCCGAAGGCCGGATACGCCGAATAGGCGTCACTCACCACGACCCGGCGTACTTCGGACCGTTGGCCAACTGGATACGCGCGGGCGACGTCGACTTCGTCCAAGCCCGTTACTCGATCGCAGAGCGTAGCGCCGAGGAGCGGGTATTGCCGACGGCCGCCGACCACGGTGTTGCGGTGATGGTCAACATGCCGCTGGAGAAGGGCCGCCTTCATCAGCTCGTTGGCGACCGACCGGTGCCCGACTTCGTCGCCGACCTGGGTGTCCGCACCTGGTCGCAGTACTTCCTGAAGTGGGCGATCTCACATCCGACGGTGACCGTCGCGCTCGCGGCTACCTCGGTGCCAGACCACCTCAGCGACAACATTGAGGCGTGCCGAGGTCCGCTGCCCGATGCGGCGATGCGCACCAGAATGCTCGAGCACATGCAAACCGTTCCCGGCTTCGACCGCGTCACCAAGCAGCCTTGGTACCCGGGCAAGCGCTACCCCGGCGTGGTCAATCGCCAGATGAATGCCGTTCAAGCCCGCAGCGAATGGCGACCCAGCGGAACTGTGTGATGCGGCAGGCTAGGTGATCGCGACCTTCTTCTGACCGGCCTGCCGACGAGTCACTGCGCCGGAGGTGGCGCGTACCGGCGCGACGACAAGTGCACACGGGCCGGTTGGCTTCCGATGCCAACTTCTCTCCGGGGTGGCGAAACTGGAACACGTTTCAGTTTCGCGTCCGGAGTGGGTACGCTAACCGGCGTGTCAGCTGCATCCACACAACCGGCGATCGACGGCTGGTTCGCCACCGACGGGTCTGGTGAGCCGTATTTGATCGGCGGCAAGTGCCATCAGTGCGGCACCTACGTCTTCCCGCCGCGGGCCAACAACTGCCCCAACCCGGCCTGTGTCGGCGACGAGCTGGCCCAAGTGCCGCTGTCGCGTCGCGGCACGCTGTGGAGTTACACCGAGAACCGGTATGCCCCACCGCCGCCCTATCCGTCACCGGATCCGTTCGAGCCCTTCGCCGTTGCCGCCGTGCAGCTGGCCGACGAGGGCCTGATCGTGCTGGGCAAGGTCGTGGAGGGCACGCTCGCCGCCGACCTGAAGATCGGCATGGAGATGGAACTGACCACGATGCCGCTGTACGTCGACGACGATGGCGTCGAGCGCGTCGTCCACGCATGGAGGATTGCGTCATGAGCCCCGAACCGCTCTACATCCTCGGTGCCGGCATGCACCCATGGGGCAAGTGGGGCAAGGACTTCACCGAATACGGCGTTGCCGCTGCCCGCGCCGCACTCGGCGAGGCAGGCCTGGACTGGCGGCAGATCCAGTTGGTGGCCGGCGCCGACACCATCCGCAATGGCTATCCCGGATTTGTCGCCGGGGGGACGTTCGCCCAGAAGCTGGGCTGGAACGGCGTGCCGGTGTCGTCGTCGTATGCGGCGTGCGCCAGCGGGTCTCAAGCACTGCAGAGTGCCCGCGCGCAGATCCTGGCAGGGTTCTGCGACGTCGCGCTGGTCATCGGTGCCGACACCACCCCGAAGGGCTTCTTCGCTCCGGTCGGCGGCGAACGCCGAAACGATCCGGACTGGCAGCGGTTCCATCTGATCGGCGCGACGAATCCGGTGTACTTCGCGCTGCTGGCGCGCCGCCGCATGGACCTCTACGGCGCGACGCTCGAGGATTTCGCACAGGTCAAGGTCAAGAACGCCAAGCATGGGCTGGATAACCCCAACGCCCGGTTCCGCAAGGAGACCTCGATCGAGGACGTGCTCGCCAGTCCCGTCGTCGCCGATCCGCTCCGGCTACTGGACATCTGTGCCACGTCCGACGGCGCCGCGGCGTTGATCGTGGCGAGCAAGGCCTTCGCCGAAAAGCATCTCGGCTCGATCGAGGGCGTGCCGTCGGTGCGGGCGGTGTCCACGGTCACGCCACGCTACCCGCAGCATCTTCCCGAATTGCCGGACATTGCAACGGATTCCACTGCAGTAGTGCCCGCGCCCGATCGGGTGTTCAAGGATCAGATTCTCGACGCCGCCTACGCTGAGGCCGGCATCGGGCCGGACGACCTGAGCGTGGCCGAGGTCTACGACCTGTCCACCGCGCTGGAACTCGACTGGTACGAGCATCTGGGGCTGTGCGCCAAGGGCGAGGCCGAACAGTTGTTGCGCAGCGGGGCAACGACAATCGGCGGCAAGATTCCGGTCAACCCGTCGGGCGGGCTGGCCAGCTTCGGCGAGGCCATCCCCGCCCAGGCCATCGCCCAGGTCTGTGAACTGACCTGGCAGCTCAAGGGCAAAGCCACCGGCCGCCAGGTCGAGGGCGCCAAGGTCGGCATCACCGCCAACCAGGGCCTGTTCGGCCACGGCTCGTCGGTGATCGTCGCCCGCTAGCCTCAAACGGTGGAACCGGTCTCCCTACGACAGTTCCAGCCGTACGGTCCGTCGCATTGGGCCACCATCGCGGTGTTCGTCATCGGCGCTGTGCTGCTGGTGTGGGTCGGGCGCAGGCAGACCGAACGGCAGGCACGACGCCTCGGCCGCATTCTCGGGGCGGTGACCGCCGCGATATACGCCGCAGTGCTTATCTACACATTGGTCCCACCAAGCATTGACTCCGTACCGCTGCAACTAACCGATCTCGCGACCGTCGCTGCCGCCTTCGCCTTGTGGTCGCAGCGGCACTGGGCCTATGCGCTCACCTACTACTGGGGCCTGGTCTTGAGCACACAGGCGTTGATCTCGCCGGTTCTGAAGAGCCCGGATTTCCCGCATTACCAGTTTCTCGCGTTCTGGGCCATTCACCTGCTCGTCGTCTGGGCAGCCATCTACCTCACCTGGGGACGGGGTATGCGGCCGACGTGGCGCAGCTATCGCCTCGCCGTCGTCGTCACCGCGGTGTGGGCGTCAGTTACCTTCACCTTCAACCGGATCGCCGGCACGAACTACGGCTTCCTCAACCGGAAACCTTCCAGCGCGTCTCTGCTGGACGTGTTGGGACCCTGGCCGTTGTACATATTCACCGCGACGGTGCTGATCCTCATCGTCTGGGCACTGATGACGTGGCCGTGGGAGCGGATACGACGCGACCGGGAGGGACGAACGTGAACTTATTGGTCAGAATCTCGAAAATCTCGCACACAAGTTCGTGTTCGACGAGCATGTGAGCCCATGGTCGAAGCTATTGAACCGCTTCCCTTCATCGATGGGATCGTCTATGGCGAAGG
>JAVRPG010000523.1:0-3562 GCA_032162325.1 Mycobacterium sp.
TCAAGCCCGGCACCGTTGACCAGATCAAGTCGGTCATCAATATCGCCGCCGAGGTGCCGGGCAAGGACGTCATCGTGCACATCGAGGGCGGCCGCGCAGGCGGTCACCACTCGTGGGAGGACCTCGACGACCTGCTGCTGGCCACGTATGCCGAGCTACGCAAGTTGCCCAACATCACCGTCTGCGTCGGCGGCGGCGTCGGCACCCCCGAGCGGGCCGCCGCGTACCTTTCCGGTCGCTGGGCCGAAAACTACGGCTTCCCTGCCATGCCCGTCGACGGCATCCTGGTCGGCACCGCGGCGATGGCGACCCTGGAGTCCACCACCTCGCCTGCGGTCAAGCAGATGCTCGTCGAGATCAACGGCACCGACCACTGGATCAGCGCCGGAAAAGCCCAGGGCGGCATGGCTTCCAGCCGCAGCCAGCTCGGCGCCGACATCCACGAGATCGACAACACCGCGTCGCGCTGCGGGCGGCTGCTCGACGAGGTCGCTGGCGACGCGGAAGCCGTTGCGGCGCGCCGCGACGAGCTGATCGCGGCGATGGCCAACTCGGCCAAGCCGTACTTCGGCGACGTCTCCGATATGAGCTACCTGCAGTGGCTGCAGCGCTACGTCGAGCTGACGATCGGTGACGGCGACAGCAGTGCCGACACCGCGTCGCCGGGCAGCGCGTGGCTGGCCGACACGTGGCGCGAGCGGTTCGCCGAGATGCTCAAGCGCGCCGAGGCCCGCCTGCATCCGCAGGACTCCGGCGCGATCGACACGCTGTACGACGACTCTCCCGAAGGCACTGCGCTGCTGGAGAATCCGGGAGAGGCGATTGCCGCGCTGCTGGCGCGCTACCCCGACGCCGAGACCCTCAAGCTGCACCCTGCCGACGTGCCGTTCTTCATCACGCTGTGCAAGACGCTGGGCAAGCCGGTCAACTTCGTCCCCGTCATCGACAAGGACGTCCGGCGCTGGTGGCGCAGCGACTCGCTGTGGCAGGCCCACGACGCGCGCTACACCGCCGACCAGGTCTGCATCATCCCGGGCACCCAGTCGGTGGCCGGCATCACCCGCGTCGACGAACCGGTCGGCGAGCTCCTGGACCGTTTCGAGCAGGCCTCCATCGACGAGGTACTGGCATCGGGCGCAGAGCCGGTCCCGGTGGTTTCCCGCCGCCAGGCACGCGTCGACGTCATCGGTCCGCTCGCGGTGGTGCTCGACTCGCCCGACGTGCTCTGGGCCGGACGTACCGCCACCAACCCGGTGCACCGCATCGGTGCGCCGGACGAGTGGCAGGTCAACGAAAACCGCAGTGCCACACACCCGTCCACCGGTGCTCGGCTGGAGCTTGCCGGCGACGGCGCCGTGACGATGAGTGTTCCGCTGTCCGACATCTGGATCGACATCCGGTTCACGCTGCCGTCCTGCACGGTCGACGGCGGCATGCCGGTCGTCACCGTCGAGGACGCGTCGACCGCGATGCGCTCCGTGCTGGCCATCGCCGCCGGCGTCGACGGGCCCGATTTCCTTCCGCCGGTGCATGACAACACCGCCAAGGTCACGGTGGACTGGGATCCCGAACAGGTCGCCGACCACACCGGAGTGACCGCGACGTTCGGTGGACCGCTGGCGCCGGGTCTCACACTGGTGCCCGACGCGCTGGTCGGCCACTGCTGGCCGGCGGTCTTCGCCGCGATCGGTGCGGCCGTCACCGACGACGGCTTCCTGGTCGTCGAGGGCCTGCTCAGCCTCGTGCACCTTGACCACGCCGCACACCTGCTCAAGCCGATGCCCAAGACAACAGCCGAATTGACCGTCACCGCAACGGCTTCGGCGGCCACCGATACCGAGTACGGGCGTGTCATCCCAGTCGAGGTGACCATCGCCGACGCCGAAGGCACAGAGCTGGCCAGACTGGCGGAGCGGTTCGCCATCCGCGGCCGCACCGGTGCGGCCGAACTCGCCGATCCGCCGCGCGCCGGAGGCGCGATGACGGACAACGCAACCGATACGCCGCGTCGGCGCCGCCGCGATGTCACCGTCACCGCGCCCACCAACATGAGCGCGTTCGCGGTGGTCTCCGGTGATCACAATCCGATCCACACCGATCGCGCCGCCGCGCTGCTGGCCGGGCTGAAATCGCCCATCGTGCACGGTATGTGGCTCTCGGCCGCCGCGCAGCACGCCGTCACCGCGACCGACGGGAGGGCGACCCCGCCCGCCCGCCTGGTGGGCTGGACGTCGCGATTCCTCGGCATGGTGCTGCCGGGCGACGACATCGACTTCCGCGTCGACCGCGTCGGAATCGACCGTGGTGCAGAGATCGTCGAGGTCGCTGCGCGCGTCAACAACGAACTTGTGATGTCGGCGACGGCGCAGTTGGCCGCGCCGAAGACGGTCTATGCGTTCCCCGGGCAGGGCATCCAGCACAAGGGCATGGGCATGGAGGTGCGTGCGCGCTCCAAGGCCGCGCGCAAGGTGTGGGACACCGCCGACAAGTTCACCCGCGACACGCTGGGCTTCTCGGTGCTGCACGTGGTGCGTGACAACCCGACCAGCCTGATCGCCAGCGGTGTGCACTACCACCACCCCGACGGTGTGCTCTTCCTGACGCAGTTCACCCAGGTCGCGATGGCGACCGTGGCCGCCGCGCAGGTGGCCGAGATGCGCGAGCAGGGCGCGTTCGTCGAGGGTGCGATCGCCTGCGGACACTCCGTCGGCGAATACACCGCGCTGGCCTGTGTCAGCGGTGTCTACGAATTGGAAGCGCTGCTGGAGGTCGTGTTCCACCGCGGCAGTAAGATGCACGACATCGTGCCCCGCGACCACCTTGGCCGGTCCAACTACCGGCTGGCGGCGATCCGGCCGTCGCAGATCGATCTCGACGACGACGACGTGCCTGCCTTCATCGACGACGTCTCCGAGCGCACGGGTGAATATCTTCAGATCGTGAACTTCAACCTGCGCGGTTCGCAGTATGCCATCGCAGGGACCGTGCGCGGCCTCGAGGCGTTGGAGGAAGAGGTCGAAAAGCGTCGCGAAATCAGCGGCGGCAAGCGGTCGTTCATCCTGGTTCCCGGGATCGACGTGCCGTTCCACTCGTCGGTGCTGCGCGTCGGCGTTGCCGACTTCCGTCGCTCGCTGGAGCGCGTCATGCCTCGCGACCAGGATCCCGACCTGATCATCGGCAAGTACATCCCCAACCTGGTGCCGCGCCCGTTCACGTTGGACCGCGACTTCATCCAGGAGATCCGGGATCTGGTGCCAGCCGAGCCACTCGACGAGATCCTCGCCGACTACGACACGTGGCGGAACGAGAAGCCGAGCGAGCTCTGCCGAAAGGTCGTCATCGAACTACTCGCGTGGCAGTTCGCCAGCCCGGTGCGCTGGATCGAGACGCAGGACCTGTTGTTCATCGAGGAGGCCGCGGGTGGGCTCGGTATCGAGCGGTTCGTCGAAATCGGTGTGAAGTCCGCGCCGACCGTCGCCGGCCTCGCCACCAACACGCTGAAGCTGCCCGAGTATTCGCACAGCACAACCGAAGTGCTGAACTCGGAGCGCGACGCGGCGGT
>JAVRPG010000524.1:0-3338 GCA_032162325.1 Mycobacterium sp.
CTGCGGTCGGTGCAGGAGTACCTCGGCTCGGATCAGCCCGTGCTGATGGACTGGGCTGTCGGCCTTGCCTTCCCGTGCCAGCAGCCGATGCTGCACGCGAACGGCGTCACCGAGATTCCGAAGTACCGGATCACCCCCGACTACACCGCCAAGCGCAAGGACACCGACACCTGGGAGGACGGACTCAACGGCGGCCTCCTGGGCATCACCGACCTCCTGTTGCGGGCGCACGTGATGGCGACCTATCTGTCGAAGGACTGGGGCCGCGACTGGGGGTCGCTGCGCAAGTTCGACACCATAGCGGAAGCCGAGCCCGCGCAACTTCAATTCGGCACAGCCACGCACAGCGGGCTGTGGAGCCCCGGCAAGATCCGGATCGGGCCGTAAATGGCTGACCGGATCCGGATGGGAAACGCCACCCTGGCTCGCGTCGTCGAGTCGCAGGTCGACGGGTTGTCGCAAAAGTTGTTTCCAAAGACGCCCACCGAGGCGTGGCGTGAACTGGCCGACGAATTCGCGCCGACGTTCTGGAATGCCGATGGCTGGCGAATTGCGTTGCAGACGTGGGTGATCGAGGTCGACGGCCTGACGGTGTTGGTGGACACCGGCGTCGGTAACGATCGCGACCGCCCGGCGATGCCGCCATTCGACCATCTCAACACTGATTTCCTTGGGGCGTTACAGCGCGTCGGGGTGGAACCCGCGGCCGTCGATGTCGTCATCAACACTCATATCCATTCCGATCACGTCGGCTGGAACACCATGCGGCAGGACGACGCATGGGTGCCCACGTTTCCGAATGCCCGCTATCTGATGACGGAACCCGACTACCGGTACTTCCATCCCGAGAACGCCGCTCAGCGACCGCCGCCGCGCACCGAGGCCGACGCGGCACGGCAGGCGGGATCTCTGATCGTGTTCGAGGACAGCATTCTTCCGGTCGAAGCGCAGATCGAGCTGTGGGCCGACGACTACCAGATCAGCGAGTCGGTGCGGCTGCGACCCGCACCGGGCCACACGCCTGGCTCTTCGGTGGTTTGGCTCGACGCGGGTAAGCCGGCCGTGTTCGTCGGGGACCTCACGCACTGCCCGATGCAGCTTCATCGACCGACAGATGCGTGTGCTTTCGACGAGGACTTCGCCGCCGCCGCGGTCACCCGCAAGCGGGTGCTGACCGAGGCGTCACGTCGCCGTGCTTCGGTCGTCCCCGCGCACTATCCCGGGCACGGCGGCGCGACGGTGGTCGCGCGCGGCGACGGGTTCATGGTGGACGACTGGCTGGAGCTGGCACCGATCTGATTGGCCATCTCCGACGGCACGGCGCCCGCGCACGCGGGCCTGGTAGGACCGTCCATAATGCCCAGCTCTGAGCGACAATGTTGCTGAAAGGTTAGGCCAGCAAGGGTGTTAGCGACTTTGTAGCTCACCCCAGTTGTCGCTCAGAGGCGGGCATTGTGGACACTCATCCGCTCGCCGCGTTCTGAGGCAGGTGCGCCTTGGCTTCGTCGTAGCCCGCCGCGGCGGGGGCGTCGGCCGGTGCGTAGACGAGGTACAGCACGCCCGTTTGAAACATCTGAGATGACAGCAGCTTCACTGGGATCGACTCGCCCTCGTCGAACAGGCGCATGCCCTTGCCGACCGCGATTGGGTGCACCAACAGATGCAGCTCGTCGAGCAGCCCGGCGGCCAGCAGTTGGCGGACCACCGACACGGAGCCGCTCATCCCGATGTCGCCGCCCGGTTGGTTCTTCAGCGCCGCGACCGCCTCGGCGAGATCGCCCTTGATCTGTTCCGAGTTGCGCCAGGTGAACTGCAGATTCTGGCGCGACACCACGATCTTGCGGGCGTCGCCGAGCTTCTTGGCGAACGCGGCATCCTCGTCGCCGCCGGCCTCTCGGTCGGGCCACGCGCCTGCGAAGCTGTCATAGGTCTTGCGGCCGAGCAGGATGGTGTCCGCCGCGCCGAGCTGGCCGTCGATGGCGGCTCCCATTTCGTCGTTGAAGTACGGGAAGTGCCATTGGTCCGGCGCCTCGACGACGCCGTCGAGCGCGATGAACATGCCTGCGGTGATTTTCCTCATGCTGTTTCTGACAATCGGCGACGGCCGAACTCATCGCGGCTCGGTCGTCGCTCAAACAGGCGGCCGCACCGGCCAGCGGTACGCGGTCTTCTCGTACTCGAGCCACGCAGTGCCGCGAACGCGAGTCGTCTCATCAAGGTGTCGCAGATGCCGTCCCGTTGCTCTGCAGGATGTCGTCGTGGCAGTCGAGGTGCGACTGCCCGGTCTGTTCCACGCACACCAGAACCGGTGACTCCGTTTCCGACGGGTACACCTCGTCGTTCGGGCCTGCTGTGGCGGTCGGACTGGAGATCTCGCCCGGATACACCGACCAGATCGTGGCATTCGTCGTCGGCAGGTGTGCGCAGTACGCCGGCGCGCCGCGTTCGGTGATCCCCGCCGCGCCCAACGTCGCACAGTTGGCGCCGACGACCACCACCGGCAACGTGACACCGCCCGGTGATGCTGCGGCGGGGGTGGACGGTGCCGATGACGGGTGCGGCTTGGCTTCTGCCGAGTGGTCGCGAATGCGGTCGAACAGCACGAAACCGACTGCGGCGACCGCGATCACGACGAGCGCGATGGCAATGGGCACGACCATGCGCCGCCGCGGCTTTGACTCCGCCTTGGCATGCCGCGGGCCGGACGCGGCCCGTGCCAACATGGTCGGGTCCGTGCCAAGCGCCTGCGGTTCGGCGCCGATGTGATGGGCGAGGGCACGCGCGAAGTCAGTGCATCGGTCGTAACGCTCGTTCGGTGACTTGGCGAGCGACTTGTCGAAAACCGGTCCGAGACCGGATAACTCGGGACGGCGGGTGCCGATATTCGGCGGATCGGCCGTGAGGTGCTGGCTGATGACCACCGCTGGGTTCGAGTGTTCGAACGGCGGCGTGCCGGTAAGCAGCTGAAAAGCCGTGGCCGCGAGCGCGTACTGGTCGGCGCGTCCGTCGACGTCTTCACCCTTGAGCTGTTCGGGTGCGGCGTAAGCAACGGTGCCCACGGTCATGTTCGTGCCGGTGAGCGTGCTGCTCTCGCCGAGGCGGCGGGCAATGCCGAAGTCGGCCAACATGATCCGCTCGTCGTCGGCGCCCGGATTGGCCATCAGGAGGTTAGCCGGCTTCACATCACGGTGCAGCAGCCCGCGTTGGTGCGCATAGTCGAGCGCGTCGGCGACCGCAGTCACGATACGAACGACCTTGTCGGGCGGCATCCCGTCCGGATAACGCTCGGCGAGCAGCCGGGCCGCGTCGGTGCCCTCGACGTAGTCCATCGAGATCCA
>JAVRPG010000525.1:0-4936 GCA_032162325.1 Mycobacterium sp.
TCCTCCTACTCAACCTGATAGCCCGAGCCGCCTCTCGAAGGAGCCGCCTGGCATGATCGCACCGAACACCGAAACCGAGGACCAAACCGTGTCAACCTCCGATAGCCCCGCCGGGCGTTCAGCGCAGGCAGAGGCTGCCGACGCCCGGAGTGCCTCGTCGAGCGCCGGGGGCCACAGCGTCGTCCTCCAGGACCTCAACGCCTACTACGGCGAGCTCCAGGCCGTGAAGGACATGAGCATCCAGTTCCCGGCCAACGAGGTGACAGCAATCATCGGTCCGTCGGGGTGTGGGAAATCGACGATGGTCCGCTGCATCAACCGGATGCACGAAGAGATTCCGGGCGCCCGGGCGGAGGGCAGCGTCAAACTGGATGAGCTGGACGTCTACGGCCACGGCATCGACGTCACGTCCGTTCGCCGGCTGATCGGCATGGTGTTCCAGAAGCCCAACCCGTTCCCGACCATGTCGATCTTCGACAACGTCGCCGCCGGGTTGAAGCTGACCGGTGTACGCAGCGAGAACCTGCGCGAGCGCGTGCACAAGTCGCTCCGCGCCGTGGGGCTGTGGGGCGAGGTCAAGAATCGTCTCAGCGAGCCCGGCATCGGGCTGTCCGGCGGCCAGCAGCAGCGCCTGTGCATCGCCCGCGCGATCGCCGTCGAACCTGAGGTCATCCTGATGGATGAGCCGTGTTCGGCGCTTGACCCGGTAGCGACGCTCAAGATCGAGGAGCTGATCGACGAGCTCAAGGACCGCTACACGATCGTCATCGTCACCCATAACATGCAGCAGGCGGCTCGGGTGGCGAATTCGACAGCGTTCATGCTCAGCGGCGAACTGGTGGAGCACGCACCGACAAACACGATCTTCACGACGCCGGGCGATGAGCGCACCGAGCGATACGTCACGGGAAAGTTCGGGTGAGCTCATGCAGGAGACGCGCCATCAGTTTCGCGAGAGCCTGAAGGAACTCGAGCGCCAGGCCCTCGGCGGCCTCGATCTGGTCACCGGCCAGCTCGACCGCTCGCTCGAGTCGATCAGCTATCAGGACGTCGAGCTCGCCGGCATGGTCGTAGCCGACGACGACCGGTTCGATGGGCGCTACCTCGAGGTACACCAGGGCATCCTCTCGCTGCTCGCTCGGCAGGCGCCGGTCGCGGGCGATCTTCGGGTCGTGGCTGCGCTGCTGCACATCATCCGCTGTGTCGAGCGGATGGGCGACCAGTGCGTGAACATCGCCAAGCTCGTGCCGCTGTCCGGTTACGAGGCGCCCAAGGACAAGGACATCCTCGACTCGATCGAGCGGATGGGGCAGCTCGCCCGTTCCCAGGTCGCCCAGGCCAAGGAGGCCTTCGCCACCCGCAACGTCGAGCTCGCGCAGGACCTCGTCCGCCAGGACGCGGAGATCAATCAGCTCAACCGCGTGATCTTCAAGCGCGCCGTCGAAGTCGGCGACGACCTCGAGGTTCGCGAATGGGGCATGTTCATGATCCTCGTCGCTCGTTGCCTCGAGCGCATCGGCGACAACACCGTGGACATCGCCGAGCAGGTGGTGTTCGTCGTCACCGGCCTGTTCCGGGAGATGGCCGATGCCTCGAACGCTCCACCGGAGTCGCCCCAGCCGGTGTAGGGGTCCGCGGTCGGGCGCCTCCGCCTACAGCACCCGTATCGGGGTGCCGAGTCCGACGTGGCGCGCCAGCCAGGCGTCGTCTGCGGTGCGCAGCCGGATGCAGCCGTGGGAGACCCGGCCCGGGATGTTCTGAGGCTGGTGGTAGGGACCGTGGATGCCGACGACGCCGCCTCCCGGCCAGTCGGTCAGCGTCGAGTAATCGCTGGTGCCGAAGGCGTAGGGCCAGTAGCCGGACCGGGGGTCGGCGATCTTGAAGCGCTCGCGGATCCAGAAGTGGCCTGCGGGTGTGGGGGTGGACGATTTGCCGACCGCGACCGGGGCGCTCCAGACGAGACGCCCGCGGGCAAAGAAGTACATCCGTAGCCGGCTGCGGTTGACGACGATCTGAACGTGGGTGAGGTGGAATGTGTCGAGGTCCTCCACGTGCACCCAGCCGGTCGATCCGTTCGGGCGCTTGGGAACACGCAGCATGATCCACTCATGCCCCTTGCTGTCCCAGTGGCTTCTCAGGAGGATGTAGACCTCGGGGAATCCGTCCTCGGTGTACCAGCGCAGCCGTGCCATGCGACCCGAAGTCGATGAGGGCTGCCGGTAGATCGGACCCGTCGCCGCGGCATACGCCCAGCGCGTGAACGTGCTTTCGTCCGAGAGCACCTGGTCAGCGGGCGGCGGCGTGCCGGAGGTGGGTGCGGGCCCGGCCGGGGTGCCCGAAGGCGCCGTGCTCGCCGGACCTGCGGCCGCGCTGGCTGAAGGGGGGTCCAGCGAGCGGATCTCCGTCCCGCCCCACGGCCGCAGCGCGCCAAGGGCGGTGTGGGAGTCGGGCGCCCCTGAGGCCACGCCCGCGCCGGCGCCGGGCGCCCCTGAGGCCACGCCCGCGCCGGCGCCGGGCGCCCCTGAGGCCGCGCCCGCGCCGGCGCCGGCCGCCAGCAGGACGACCCCAACCGCCAGCAGAACGAGGCAGCTGGCCAGCGTCCGCCGTACGAGCCCGCCGGGTGTGTTCGTTCCCCATTCCAAGCCGCCGGCGACGTTACCAGCCGCCTCACTCGCTACGGCCCAGCAGGTTTGCGGTTATGGCTTGACCGGCGAGGCGCAGGCCCTCAAAATGGGGGAGGGATCGCATCCGCCACAGCGAATACGATTCCCCTTGGGCTGAACCGCGGGGGCGGTTGCAGGCCGGACCAAAATCTCAGTCGTCCCGTCCTACTTGATGAAAGGCCGTTCCCTGATGAGCCTGGCTTCGCCGCTTCGCCGCAGTCTGCTGGTTGGTCTTCTGTCCTTCGCGCTGCTGCTCCTGGGAGCGGCGGTCGCGCAGGCCGCGACCTTCACGGTCAACACGACAGCCGATAACGCTCCCACCGCCGGCGAGTGTTCGGGCGCTGCCAACGACTGCGGGCTGCGCCAGGCGATCGACAAGGCCAACACCACGGCGGGCGACGACACGGTCGTGCTGCCGGCCGGCCACTACACGCTGACCATTGCCGGTCTCAACGAGAACGCCGACCTGACCGGCGATCTCGACGTCGTGAACAACGGAACCCTGACGTTGACCGGCGCCGGTGCCCGCTCGACGACGATTGACGGCGGCGGGATCGACAGGGTCCTGCAGGTAGCCACAGGCGCGACGGCGATCATCTCCGGCGTGACCATCACCGGCGGGAACGTCGCCGCGAACAACTTCTCGTCGGGCGGCGGGATCGAGAACGGCGGGATCTTGCAGCTCAGTTCCAGCGTCGTCGCGGGAAACACCGCGGACTACGGCGGAGGAATCCACAACGGCAGCTCCGTCAGCACCGGGGCGATTCTGATCAGCAACAGCACGATCAGCGGCAACACCGCCAGCGAGGCCTACGGCGGTGGGCTGGACTTCGACTCTGGGGACGGGCTGATCGTCAACACGAGCATCGTCAACAACGTCTCCAAGGGCGGCTCGCCCGGCACCACCAACGGCGACTCCGGCGGGGCGATGGAGATCGATGGCGGCCTGCTGACGTTCCAGAACGACACGATCGCCGGCAACCGCGTGACTAACCAGGCGGGCACGCTGTCGACCAACCCCACCGATGCCGGCGCGGTCGAACTGTACGGCACCACAGGTGAAACGACGCCGGTATTCGAGAACACGATCATTGCCAACAACCTGCCGTCGGACTGCCACGTGCGCACCCAGGGCTTTCTGCCCGAGGCGGGCGTGAACCTCGACGGCGACTCGACGTGCTTCAACGGAGCCGCCGATAAGCATGCCAATCCCCTGCTTGGCCAACTGCAGAACAACGGCGGTCCGACGGACACGACGGCGTTGCTCGACGGCAGCCCGGCCATCAACGCGGCGGCCAACGCGGTCTGCCCGGCCACGGACCAGCGGGGCATCACCCGCCCGCAGCCGGCCGGCGGCATCTGTGACATCGGTGCGTATGAGGCGACCGCGCCGGTGGCGGTGACCAACGCCGCGTCGGGGACCACCACCTCCGCGGCGGTGTTGAACGGCACGGTCAACCCGACCAACCTCGCCACCACGTATCACTTCGAGTACGGCACCACGACGGCCTACGGAACGAACACGGCAAGCCAGAGCGCCGGGTCGGACTATGCGACCCACGCGGAGTTGGCGAGCCTGACCGGCCTGGCGCCGAACACCACGTACCACTTCCGGATTGTGGCCACCAACGCGATCGGCACCTCGGTCGGGGCCGATCAGATCTTCACCACGAGCGCGAACGCGCCTCTGGTGGTGACGGGCAGCGCTTCCGGCGTCGGCTCGAGTGCGGCCACGGTGCACGGGTCGGTGAATCCGAACGGAGTGGCGACGACCTACCACTTCGACTACGGCACGAGCACGAAATACGGCAAGTCGACGGCTCCTGCGAGCGCCGGAGCCGGCAAGACGGCGGTTTCAGTCGCTGTGCACCTCACGGGGCTCCGTCCCGGGGCGGTCTATCACTACCGGCTCGTCGCGCAGAGCCCGGCCGGTGTCACCTCCGGCGGGGATCGGAGGTTTTCCACCAAGGCACTTATCGCCGTGGCCGGAGTCTCCGCCGGCGGCGGCTGCACGCGGGCCAGCAGCGCGAACGTCCGGGTTCGTGTCACCAGCCTGCTGCGGCCGGGGGTCACCGTGACGCTTGACGGAAAGCGGATCGCGGGGGCAAACCGCACGTCCCTGAAGCTGCGGATCGCTCTGTCGAAGCTGCGCCGAGGCACGCATCACCTGACGGTCACCGTGAAGAGCGGCGCTGGAACGACGAGGCGCACCGTTGCGTTCAATGTCTGCGCGCCCAGGAAAGTCGTCACGCCGGTCTTCACCGGCTGAGACA
>JAVRPG010000526.1:0-19740 GCA_032162325.1 Mycobacterium sp.
TTGGGCATCGAAGGCACGGACGGGAAGCTCGGGATGCCGACGCCCGGGATATCGGGGAAGCTGCTCGTCGCCCTATTCACGACGACGAACCCGACGCCCGCGGCAACCGCCATGAACACGACGGCACCGATCCCGAGCACCACCCACGGAATGCCCGCCGACACCCTCCGCGGCGGCGGGGCCCACGGGGCGCCATAGCCCGGCGGTGTGTATTGAGCGCCGTAGCCCGGCCCGGTGACGGGCGGTGGCATGGGCGGTAACGGCGGAGGTAGATAGGCCCCGTCGCCGCTGGGCGGTGTCGTTCCCAGTTCGGTCGCCCGCGCCGCATTGGAGAGCGGCTGCTCGAGCGCCCGGATACGCGCCTCGGGGTCGTCCTGGTCCATGTGCAGATGGTCCCACACAAGACCGCGCTCGTCTCGAAGTCAGCGCCCTGGAGGCACGGCGGAGGGCTGACGTCGACGGATGAATGCAGCCGCCGCCGAGGCGATTACGGGCACCGCCGACGCGGCCCCCACGCGATGCTGCCGAGAACGCTGAACGTCAGAAACACCGGACAGCGCATCTCCGACACACCCGCTGCCACCGGCGTGTAGGTCCGTATGACGCCGATGAACTGCGCGATGACAAGACCTTGGCCCCGTTTCGCTCGAAGGACTCGTGCGACGACGCGAGGTGGCGCTGCTTGAAGAACCGCGAGTGACAACAGACCGCTATACGACAACAATGCAATTCGTAATTCGCCATTTCCCAGTTGCGCATTCGATGCCCGGGGCCGAATTCATGTGATTCGATTGCAAAGTCAAACACAACCGCGGGGATTTGGGGGAGCGGCGATGGCGACGCTGACTGAACTGCGCGACCGGGGCCAAGAGCTATTCACCGAATTGATGACCGGCCAGGAGCCGGGACACGCCGCACCGCCCATTCCACAAGACACACAGCGGTTTTCGTGGTTCGACGCCAGACAGGCAGTCGACGCAAGTCTGTTGGCGCTGCGGTTGAGCGCCGCCGCTGCCACCCGGTCGGGCGAGACAGCGGGACTCTCGGCGGCGCTTGCTGTCGTCGACGAGGAACGCGCAGAGGCGGACCCCGAACTCGTCCGCCAGGGGTTCGCGCTTTTCGTCACTCACAACGACCGCGGGCGCCGGCTTTTCAAACCGCGGGTGGTGCAGGTCGCGCCCGGGCTGTTCAACGCGCCGGCCGTCAAGCGGATCGGACAACGGCTTTCGATCGGTGGTCTGTCACCCGACCTCGACTACTGGCGCGAAGACATGCTGGCCAACGAGCACCATCAGCATTGGCACGAGGTCTACCCCTGGACGGGTCGCCCACCCGAGTCCTTCACCCAGTGGGTGCAGGCGATCAGCAATGCCGAAAAGGTCCAGCTGCTCAACGTCATCAGTCCCGGCCAGAATTGGGCGACCCGAGTTCCCAACGCGACCCCCGCGCAACTGGCCGGCTTCTTTGTTGATGGCCTCAACGGGGAAGGCCGCGACCTCCTCATGGACGCGGTCTTCGCCGAACCTCCAGAATTTCCACGCGCCCTGTACCGCAAGCTGTTCCGGCTCAACGATCGCCATGGCGAGCTATTCCTCTACATGCACCGCCAGATGTTGGCCCGCTACGACGCCGAGCTGCTCTCCCACGGCAAGCCCCGTGTGCAGGCCTTCACTCACGACCAGTGGGACGACGCCATTCCGGAGGGCTACGACCCCGAAGGACTGCGGAATCAACGCGGGGTGCCGTTCACGCTCCGCCCGCAGAACAGAACCATCTCGATGGAGTGGCGCGACCGCCTCACGTCCTTCGCGCAAGCCCTCGACGACGTATTGAACACCGGAGTGATTCCCGGCCCCGACCCCTCGGTACCCGACCGCCCCGTCACCGTGTCACCTCTCGGCGAGTTCGTCGAAGAGGGGCTACACAACAACGGGCATGGCGCGCTCGGCTCCCTGTCCGATCCCATTCCGCAAGGCCAACCGGGTCAAGGCAGGCCGAACGGCGTGATGAACAATCCGCTCGGCGCGATCCGCGATCAGGTGTTCTGGCGCTGGCACAAGCTCGTCGACGACCTGGCCGAGAGGTGGCAGTCCACGCAGGACCGCGAGGACTTCAGCGACGGGCCCAAGGTTCTGATCCGCGACGGGCTCGCCGCCGGTGCTGCGGCGTGGACCAGCCCCGACATCATCCTTGTGCGCACCTCAGACGTGCCGAACAACCAAAGCGCGGCCCAACGACAACAGCTGGGCGAGCGGCTCTTCGGTAGCGCCAAGTGGGACACGGATTTCACTGCCGCACCCGCCCAATCCGGCAACGTTTCGCTGACGACGACCGAAGAACTGGTGACCGTCATCTCCACCGCCACCCTCGCCAACGGCCGCATCGTGAAGTTCCTCAACCATGAACCATTCGTCTACTTCATCCGCGTCGAGAACACGACAAATCAGCCTGTCGCGGCAACCGCCCGAATCTTCCTGGTGCCCAACGCGTTCGAGAACGATCGCACGGCGTGGATCGAGATGGACAAATTCACCACCACACTCGCGGCGAACCAGAAGGCGGTGCTGTATCGGCCCGACACCGAGAGTGCCGTCATCAAGCGTGAGGCCGAAACGTCTCCGACGGCGATCGCCAACCGGCCGCCCGGCGGGCGGACGTCTTACTGTGACTGCGGCTGGCCCTACACCCTGTTGCTGCCGAAAGGCACTCAGGGACAGGGCATGTCGTGTCGCCTGCTGGTGATGTTCACCGACGCGACGATCGACAACGTCAGCCAACCGGGCGAGTGCGGATCGATGAGCTTCTGCGGCGCTCGCGACCGCTATCCCGACAACCGGGAGATGGGCTATCCGTTTGCCCGTCCCTTCGGCGCGGGGGCGAGCGCTATCCGTGACACGCTGCTCAACCTCCCGAACGCCGCGGGGCGGTCGGTGACTATCCGCCACGCCCAGTAGCGGCTACCCCAACGGGATCGGGACGTCGACCCAGGGCCGCTTTCCGGTTCGGGTGTGGGTGGAGAAGAGCTCCGTGTTCTCCTCGAGTGCTTCGCGCAGAATCGTGCGCGGCACCTCGGTGCCGCGCCTGGCGTCACCGTGCTTGCCTGACTTCGTCGACATGACCGAAATCAGACGGGTCGCGTCGACATGCGCGTCATCCTGCTTGTGGGTGAAGCCATTCCACAGGGTCTTCGGTGTCGCGTTGAGGCTGCCGTGATGGCCGACCTTGTACACGTTGGTTCCGGTCAGGCGCCTGCGGATCGACTCATGATTCGGAGCGTCGAACAACGCATAGCTCCAGTTTTCGATCTGGGCGTCCCCTGGGAACAACAGCAGTGTGCCGCCGATCTCCAACAACAGGATGAGGCTGGTGTTGTTGAGCACGTCGTCCATGGTGCGCAGGATCGACAACATGTCGGCGGCGTAGGCGCGGGTGATCTGCGGCACCAGCCACTTGGCCCGCTGCGGAATCTCCTCCCGCACGGCATTGGGAAACAGTGGCGCCAAGTTGGGCGCAGGAACCTCGCCGTCGGTTTGTCCCGCAGCTGCGGCCCGACCCCAGGCCCCCGCCAGATGCCAGAACTCGTCGGCGTTCGTGCGGGCCTGGTTCGCAATGGCCGGCGCCTGCTTGAGCGTCGGCGGTCCGAGGACGTCGATCGTCACTCCCGGCAGCAGACGACGCGTGTTGATGCGGTCGCCGAACTTGGCATAGATCGGCTTCTTGACGCCCATCGTCATCAGCCGCTTGACTGCCGCTGGATTCTTGATGTTCGTCTCGCCGAGGAAGCTGAGCCGCTCGGCGACAGAAACGGGGAAACCCGCGAGATTCTGTAACCGCAGGCCCTCGGCGTGCGCACCCGCCGCGAAGGCTTGCATGTTCGTCAGTGTCCGCGCCAGCGCGAGGTGGCTTCCCTGGCGCCGCCCGCCGCCGGGTTGCAGCGCGTCTGTCTCCAGGTCGGGATCCTCGGTCCACGGCTGCACGACGACCTCCGGCTGCAACCTCTCGATGATGGGCCCGGTTGTGGCGTCACCGAAGCCGCTGATGTGATCGGCGTGCCGGTGCGAGGCCACCACCATGTCGAGCTTGCCGCCCGTCTCCTCGGCGATGTTGTCGGCGATCACCTTCATATGGTTCGCGACGCGCGAGTCGGGCAGCTTCGTGCTGCCGAAGTCGAAGAGCACGCTGCGGACAGGACGATCCTCGTCGTCATACCTCAGCAGCAGGAGAAGGCAGTCGCCGAACCCGACGTTGTATGCGCGCAGCGTTGCTTCGCTGACCTTCATCGGATCCACCCCTCATTGGCTCGCCGTTCGTTGGCCTTTCGCTCCATGTCTGCGTCAGCGGCGCCGGCGAGAGCCCGCTCGCGATGGAACGACGCGAGCCCCGACGAGCGGTTGTTGAACCCGGTCATATACCCGCCGTCCCAGAGGTATTGGAGGCGATCGTCCCAGGCTTGCTTCGCCGCTTTCGACTTCGCCGGCGGCAGTTTGTTGGACACCTCGAACTTCAGCTCGCCGTACTCGTCGAGGATGAATGTCGATCCGCCTTCAAGAACGACCTCCTGCCCCGGCGGTATGCCCGGCGGCGCCTTCAGTTTGTACGCACGAAGCTCGGCCGCGGTCACCTTCAGGTACTGGACGAGCTCCACCACCGTCTCGCGGATCTGGAAACCGTCCTCGGGCGAAACCCGCACGCACGGCCGCACGCTCGTGATTCGCGTGAGCGCGTTGGTGTTGAGATCAAGCGTGACCCGGTTGTTCCAAATATGCCGGAACATCTCAGTCGGATCCGACTGCAGCGCATTGAGGTGTGACCCCTCCCGGACCAGTTTCTGCTCCGTCGGGATCCGCGGCCAGTAGCCGCCCTCCGCCTCCGATTTCGGCCGAATTCCATACTCTGCCATCGCCTTCCGAAGGTGATCACGCAAGCGATAGCGGCTGTCGTCGATGCGCACTTCGCTGTCGGCGGTGAGCATGGCGCTGAGGAAGTCGCCGAAGTCGATGTGGATCGGCGGTGTGTAATCGATTGCCCGAATCGACATCGTCAAGAGGACGTCGGCGATATCGGCACCCTGCTCGGCGACGAGGTCGATGTCCACGAAGCCATCCGGGTCATCGCCGCCGAGGTTTTGGATCCGAGCAACCCAGGTCAACAGGAACGCGCGCATGACTGCGGCGACCAACACCTCGCCGCGGCGATGCTCCTCCTTGAACTCGAGCCGGTCGAGGATGCGCGGATTCGGGTCGATCGTCACCGAACGTCGCAGCGCGTTGACACGGGCATCCTCATTTTCCGTTCGCATTTCCTCGGCGAGCCCGAGCAGCGCCGTCTGCTGCAGCTGCTCCCGCGTCAGCATCGACTTTCGGACGTAGCCCGCTGGCGCATCGGGGTCTTCGATCGGTGCGATGAGGTGCCGGACGACCTCCCGAAGGCCAAAGACCGACAACAGCGCGACGATATCGGCGAAGCCCTCGTGCAGCGCCGCCTGGTCCGGCGACGACGGCGCCATGAACTTGTCGCGCAGACCATCAAGCAGCGCGTGCGCGGTCTCGTGCGCGACGACGTCGTGCGACAGGCACAGGAAGGTGGGCTTACTTCCGCGAACGTAGCCGAACAGGAGTGCTTCCATGTCGGGCGAATAGAACGCGTTGGCCTCTTCGAACGCGTGCGGCACCACCTTGAGCTGATGGTCGCGAATGCCCCAACCCACCCTGCGCCCGAGCGCGAACTCGAATCGCAGCAGTGTCCGCATAGCGATCGCATACGCATTCCACGCGTGGTAGCCGGGATCGGCGAATAGCTTTGTCAGACTCGTCGGTGCCTTGACTGGCTCACCGTCTTTGAGCTCCGGCGGGTTATACATCGTCTCGGTCGACGCGTCGTAGTCCACGATGTAGAGGGAGTAGCCCATGGGGCCCTCTGCGAGTCGCTCCATAGGGAGGCTGATCTCGGCCGTCAGGACCTTGCCGTTGCGGCGAACGCTGGGATCCTGGGCAACAATTTCGAATTGTCGCGTTTGCATAGCGAAATAGTCCCACGTCCGTGCGCGTCCGGTGCGAATTCACAAACTGTTGTGGAAGTGGCGAATACGACAACTCTGTCGTAAGCGCACGTGTCCTTCAGCTAACCAAATGGCTTGCTCAGAAACCGATCTCTGGTTTGGTGATTGCTGCGACGCACCAGCAACGTGTCGCACCGTTGCTTGCCAAAGTATGACCAATGCCTGACACGGGCGCGGCGATCACCGAAAAGTGATACCCAAGAGGTGTGGTGGCACCGGGTTTCATCGCCATCGGCAGTGGTCCGGCAGGGTTGAGCGCGGCGGAGACGTTCCGCAGCAAGCACCCCCACATCCCCGTGCGGATCCTGACCACCGACCCCGCCCTGCCCTACGCCAAGCCGCCGCTGAGCAAGGCCTACCTCTGCGGGCGGCAGGCCAAGCTCGACCTGCACAGCCCCGGCTGGTTCGTCCGCCATGACGTCGAGCTGCAGCGCGGCATCACCGTCGACCACATCGACCTGGCCCACCAGGAAGTCGTCACCGAGGGTGGCCGTCGCTACCCGTACTGGCATCTGGTGCTTGGCTGCGGCGCCAACGCCGTCCCGCTGCGCGTCCCCGGCGCCGAGGCCGCGCTCACCCTGCGCTCGTTCGCCGACGCCGTCATCCTGCGAATGGCCGCCCGCAGCGCCGACTCCGCCGTCGTGATCGGCGGCGGGCTGATCGGCTGCGAGGCCGCCGCCTGCCTCGCCGGCCGTGGTGTGCCGACCACGATGGTCGCCACCGAGCCCGTGCCGCTGCAGCGCAGGTTCGGCGACCGGGTTGGCGAGCGCGTCGCAAAGATTCTGTCCGACAACGGCGTTCGCTTCTTGGGGTCGACGACCGTAACCGCCATCGATGACACCCGCGTACATCTCGACACCGGCGCCACGCTCGACGGCGACGTCGTCGTCTCCGCCGGCGGCGTGCGACCCGACCCGCACCTCGCCGAGGCCGCCGGCCTCGACACCGAAGACGGCCGCATCGTCGTCGACGAGCACATGCACACCTCGGCGCGCAACGTCTACGCCGCAGGCGACGTCGCGCTCGCCTACAACGTCACCGCCGGCAGGCGCATCCGCGCCGAGCACTGGCGCGACGCCGCCCAACAGGGCCTCATCGCCGGGCTGTCGGCGGCCGGCCACGCCGCGGCATGGGACAAGGTGCCCGGATTCTCTTGCACCATCGGCGAATCCACGCTGAAGTACTGCGGCTGGGGCATCGGCTACGAGCACAGCAGGCTCGTCGAGCATCACAACGGGTTCACGGTCTGGTACGAGTCAAGCGGCGAGGTGGTCGGCGTTCTCAGCCTCAACGCCGACGAGGACAATCGGCTCGCCGACCAGCTGGTCCGGTCGCGAAGCCCGATGACGACCTAGCGAGCTGCGACGTTGCGGTTAGCTCATTCGATTCCGCGGGGGAGCGTGCGCTCTGGGTCGCCAATGCTCAGCATGCGTGAAACCGCGGGCCCGTCCACCAGCATCCAACTGACCGATGCGCGAGAGCAACGGACGTCTATTGTCCTCAGCGCTGAAAAGCCCGCGGTGGCAAAGAAAGTGACGTCGCTCAAGTCGAGAATCAGGCTGCGGCAGTTCGCCCCGCGGCGGAGCACGTAATCCAGCAACTCGGCGGTATTGGAAGCGTCGATATCACCGGAAGCGCTTATGCGCACGACAGTGGAATTCAGCCATTCGGCGGAAAGTTGCAACCCAGCGCGGCGAGTCGCCGTGGTGGGTGCGGTTGTGGTCATGGTGGGCTTTTCTCATGGAACCGCCAGTATGGCGTTGTATTACAACCAGTCTCGTCGGCGAAACATCCAGTACAGCCCGATCACGATCAGCGCGATGAGCGACGTGCTTGTCACGAAACCGCCCACTGTATTGATTCCGGGATACTCGACGTTCTGCCCGTAGTAGCCCGTGATCGCGGTCGGCACCGCGATGATCGCCGCCCACGCCGTCAGCTTCTTCATCACCGTGTTCAGCCGCGCGTCCTGCAGCGACAGGTTCGTCTCGAACACCGTCGTGACCATGTCCCGCAACGACTCTGTCCACTCCGACACCCGCAGCACATGGTCGTATAAATCCGAATACAGCGGATCGAGCTGCGGCGCGGTCTTGGCGTCCAGCCGGCGGTGCTGAATGGAGCTGACCACTTCACGCATCGGCAACACCACCCGCCGCAGCTCGACCAGATCCTTGCGCAGACGGAACGTCCTGCGCTGCAGTCCACTTCGCTGATTGTTCTCGAATAGATCGTCCTCGATCGCCTCGATGCCGTCGTCGAGCGCCTGCACCGCCTCGAAGTGCCCGTCGACCACCACGTCGAGCAGGGCGTGCACCAACGACCCCACGCCGTACTCCTGGCCCCCGAGCTCGTCAAACCGCTGCGAGACCGCGTCGATGTCGAAGTGCGGCGAGAGCCGGACCGTGATCAGCCCCCGCGGCAGCACGAAGCCGGAGATGCGGTGGATATCGAGCATCGACTGCGTCTCATCGGCCGGCTCCTTGGTGGTGACGCCGTACACCGTGAAGAAGGTGTGGGTCCGGTAGACGACGGCCTTGGTGCGTTCGGATTCCGCGATCGCGTCCTCCACCGCCCACGTGTTCAGGCTCAGTTCCTGCGCCAGGTCCTTCAGGATCGCGTGGTCGGCGTCGTAGATGTCGCACCACACCAGCGCGTCGTCCTCGGCCAGGTAGTCCGAGATCGACGGGAAGTCGAAATCGTCCTGCGGCTTACCGGCCCGCCACACCCGGCCTCGGACGTGCGTCACCCCATCATCATGTCAGCTGCCATCTTGCTGACAGGGCGCCGAGCAGATCGCTCGGACAATTGCGGGTCGTCATGGTCTCGCGGCCGTGTTGACCGGGAAGCTGGCGAGGCCCCGATCGATCGCCGCGAGACTCGCCTGCGTGCGGTTGTTGACACCCAACTTGGCGTAGACATGCTCGACGTGATTACGCGCCGTCTTCTCGGCAATGAACAGCTCGGCGGCGATCTCGCGGTTCGACCGGCCGTGCGCGACGAGCCGCAGCACCTCGACCTCTCGGGTGGTAAGCCCAGCCGACCCGGACATCCGGCGCGATGCCCGATGCCCGGCCGCCGCCAACACAGCCTCCACCGAGTCGGCGTCAAGACGTCCGGCGCGCGCCTCCTCGCGCAGCTGACTGGCAGCACCGCCAGGATCGAGCGCAGGTCGTTGCGGCCGCGGCTCGAGCAATTGGTGATAAGCCACCGCCGCAGCGAGTAAGCGGTCCTGTGCGGTCAACTCCGCACCGGCGAGCCCTCGGGGAAAGCCGGACCGGTCGATGCGTTCCTCGTGCCTCGTCGCGACGGACACCACTGACTCCAAGCCGCCGACCCGGCTCAGGATCCGTCCGGTCAGATACGGGTACATCCGCAGCCGTTCCCACTCAGCCGTACTGAGCTGACCCTTCTTCTCCCAGATCTGATTGGATACCCCCAACCTGCCGAGGCCGTGCACGAGGCCCGCACGGTACAGACGCGTGATATCCGCTGTCGGCATCCGCAGGTGTCGGGCCGCCGCGGCTACCAGGTCCGCGACGCCACGGGAGTAGCCGGGGGAACACGGGCATTTGAGGTCGACGAAATCCGCTATGGCTCTGAGTAACTCGTCGATCTCGTCACCATCGAGAGTGCGGCCGCGATCCGGCGCCTGCGCCAACGCCGCGGTCCAGACATCCATTTCGAGCACTCCGTCGACGATCCCGGCGGCATCACGCTCGAACACCTCGGTCACGGCCGGGCTGAACTGCGTGCCACGCCGGGCTCGGACGACCTCAACAGCCCGTCCGAGCCCACCCGTGCGCAGGTACACCTCGACGACATCGGCCAGGTGCACGATGTGGATTTCGACCGGAATTTCTTCTCCGCGTGCGCCGTTCGGCATCCCGCGACCGTCCCAGCGCTCGAACATATACGCCAGCGCCTCCCCGACCTGCCGGTCCAGTCCCATCCGATCGGAGAGAACCCCGGCAGAACTGCAGTGCGAATCAATCAGCTTGGCGACCTGGTTACGTGCGGTGAGAGTGAAGGCAGCTGCGCGGATGCCGCGCTCCCAGCCCGGCAATCCCTGCCCTACGTGACTGAGCATCAGGCGCAGGAAGGGCAGCCCGGTCATGTCCACCGTGTAGGTGTCCGCCCGGAAGGCGATGTCATCGCCGAAGAGCGCCGAAAGTTCATGGGAATCGGCGTGACAACCGACCCATCCCACCAGATTTGCGTAGTACACAATCGCCCGCTGCTTGGCGTCGAGGCCCATCCGCTCAGCGATGCGTGTCGCAATCAGTGACGACCGAAGCATGTGTTCCATCGGCTGCCCCAGGCCGAGGTCAATCGCCAGCGATATCGCCGCCAGCAACTCGGCTCTGCGCAGGCCTTTTCCCGAGGCGCGCGGCGTCGGGGTTGGGTGCACGCCACCATTCTGCACCTGAAATTGACGCCGTCGATGCGAACGACGCGGCGGCCCATGCCGCAATGTTCGACTCCGCCGCTCGGGCCGCGCATGGGGCACTTGCCTCAAATTTCGGGACACTCTCGTCCGGCACCAAGGCAAGCGGCCGCTCGTGAGCGGGGCCGGAGCGAAGTTGAGGCGGTTGCCCCATGTGCGGTCGGTGGTCGCGACCCAATATCGGGTGCATAGGACACCACCCCGTACCCGACGACAGTGTCGCGGCGAGTTGAAAACCAAAGGAGATCAACGATCATGACCGAATTGACATTCGAACCACCGACCACCGAGCGGTTCGGCAGACTCCCCTCAAATCACGCACCGGCAGCGCCGGCCGGCGGGCGGGTCGATGCGATCAACGTGAGCCGGAATGTCGGCGCGCGGCAGATCCTTCAGGACCTGTCGCTGTCGGTCGAACCGGGCGAGTTGGTCGCCATTGCGGGCGGCAGTGGCGCAGGTAAGACCACATTGCTGGAGATCCTCGCCGGACTGCAACCGCCGTCCGCCGGGCAGGTTCGGCACGACGGCGTCGTTCGCGGTGCCCGGTTCAGCGCCGATTCCCGTATCGGCTACGTGCCCCAGGACGACATCATCCATCTCGAGATGCCCCTGCGTCGCACACTGCGCTACGCGGCGCGGCTACGGCTGCCCGCGGGCACGTCGGCGGCCGAGGCGGACCGGGTAGTGGAGGAGACCATGCGGGACCTCGACCTGGCTGATCGGGCCGAGGTGCCGGTCCGTGCGCTGTCCGGCGGCCAGCGCAAGCGGGCCAGTATCGCCGTGGAGTTGCTGACCCGGCCACGTCTTTTCTTCCTCGACGAACCCACCTCCGGGCTCGATCCGTCAACCGCTGCCGACGTCATGCGTCTGCTGCGCCGGCTCAGCCAGCGCGGTGTCACCGTCGTCGTCACGACACACGAGCCGGCCGGCATCGACCGGTGTGACCGGGTGGTGTTCCTCGCTCGCGACGGCCACCTGGCCTTCACCGGTAGCCCGGCCGAGGCGCGGCGCTACTTCGGCGTGGAGGATCTCGCCGAGGTGTACGAGCGGCTGGCCGGTGAGCACACCCCTGCGATCTGGGCGGAGCGATTCGCGGACAGTCGGCCGAAATCGGAAGCCCGCGCTGACTTGGCCTTGTTGCCGATTCCGGCTAGTCGTTCAAATGCGAAGCGCGCGAGCATAATTCGGCAATGGTGGCTGCTCACGCGGCGCAATGCTGATGTAGTGTTCCGGAACCGGCTGACACTGGCGGTCCTCCTCGGCTCACCCGTCCTGGTCACGGCGATGATGGCGACGCTGTTCAAGCGCGGCACGTTCGACCCGGGTGGCTCAGCCGACGTCGGCCCGGCCCAGATCGTGTTCTGGATCGCGTTCGACGGTTTCTTCTTCGGCCTGACCTACGGCCTGCTCCAGATTGTGGGGGAGATGGCCGTATTCCGACGGGAGCGCCTGGCCGGGCTCAGCGTGAGCGCCTACGTCGCATCCAAGGTCACCGCTCTGCTTCCGTTGCTGGCTGGAGTGAGCGCGGTGCTACTCGGTGTGCTGCGGGCACTCAATCGGCTCCCCGCGCTCGGATGGCACGTGTACGCCTTGCTTTTCGTGACGATTGTGATCGAAGCGACCTCTGCACTGGCCCTCGGCCTGTTCGCCTCGGCCGCGGTTTCCAACGCCGCACAGGCCGCCCTAGCCCTGCCGATGCTGTGCTTTCCTCAGGTTCTGTTCGGTGGCGCCATAGTCCCCGTTGACCAGATGGCCCTTCCGGGTCGCCTGATGAGCCTCGTCCTCTCCAACCGCCACGCGTTCGATGCACTGGGTCGCGACCTGGATCTCGACCGGTACACCGCCACGCTGCCGGCCATGTCGGCCTACGGCGACACCTTCCACGGAGGTACCGGCGCCAGTCTCATAGCGCTCACGTCGTTTGCCGTTGCGCTCACCCTTGCCACGGTGTGGGTACTGGACCGGCGGTCCCGGCCGGGTGCGTCTCGGCGATGACCTCCGCACGGCCGGGCCCGCGAGATGTCTCGTGGGCCCGGTCGTTGCACGCGCGCGGGCCAATCCGGCGCGGCGACCGTGTTTTGAGGCGGATGCCCCATGTGCCGTCATGGCTGTCAGGTCGATCATTACCGCATGGTTATCGTCGACATTGCACCCGAGACCGCTCCGCCGATCCAGCGGCAACTCTGGGACACGGTGCTGACGGATGGTCACGCGTCTTTGGTGAGGGCGCGACGGATGTTTCGCTACCTGCCCTCGGCGCCGCGATGCAAGGTCTGCAACAACCCGTTCGGCGGCCCGGCCGGGCGCCTTCTCGCCGTTGCCGGATTCAGCCCGTCGCGCAAGAACCCAAATCTGTGCAGTCGTTGTTGTGATTCGCTTCCCGCGGGCGGGGCGGAGGTGGACGTTGCGGTCCTGTTCGCCGACGTTCGGGGCTCTACGGCGCTGGGCCAGCGCGGTGCTGCGACAGAGTTCGCCACGTTGCTCAACCGGTTCTATATCGCCGCGACACAGACCCTTTTACGACATGACGCGGTGATCGACAAGCTCATCGGCGATGAGGTCATGGCGTTTTTTGTTCGGGGCATCAGCGGTCCACAGTACCGGCGCCGCGCGGTTTCGGCGGGGATGGATCTACTCAAAGCGGTCGGGTACGGCAGCCGCGAGGGGCCTTGGCTCGAGGTGGGCGTGGCGGTCAATGCGGGCGTCGCCTACGTGGGCAACGTCGGGGGAGCGGTGATCGACTTCACTGCCCTCGGTGATCCGGTCAACGTCGCGGCGCGGATGCAACAACACGCCAACGGCGGCGAGCTGCTCGTCGCATCTGAAGTGGCCGATGACCTAATGGCGAAGTCGCCGCGCCGCGCATTGAATTTGCGAGGATACGAGCAACCCATTGACGCCTTCGTCCTCGGCGCGTGAGCTCCTCGCCTCGTCACGTCAATCTTGCGATAGCTCAGGCAGTTACGACGGCGAGAACGAGGTCGCGGGGAAGTCGCGAGACGCGAGGTGAAGCCCGCTGATGAAGGGCAGGCTCATCACGACGGCTGACCAGCCAAGGGCATAGGGGATCTGTGTTGATTCGGCCGACAGTAACGCCGGCGAGCGAAGTATTGAGTAAACGCATGGTCAGCTCCAATCGTCACGTGGCCGACCGCTGCACTCGGCACAGTTCTTGGGATCGGTAGGCACACGCGCGGTCTCTACTTGACAGCACCACCAACGCCAGCGCGGTGGCGCCTCGCGAAAGGAACCAACCATGAACCGACTTTCGCGGTTCGCAACTGTTGTCGTGGTTGTCTGGCGGTTTGAGCCTGGCCGGTTTGGGTCTGGCCACCGGAACCGCTCAAGCCGACCCGTTCTGGGGCCCCAGCTATAACGGTAGGAACTGCCCGGGCGGGAACACCTGCACTCACTGGTGCCCAGGCGACCCCCTCATACCGGGCAGTCAGGTGATCACGTGGGATTGGAGTATCTGCCACGACTGGTACTGGAACTCGGAGGGTGTCGTCGACGTAAACGCCAACATGATCTACCCGTGGCATGGCGTTCCGCATGACGCTGGGCCTCCGCCTCCGGCTCCGCCGCCCTATACGCCGCCTCCTCCGCAGCCTTTACCGGCGGATTGCCCCCCGTGGTCGCCGATCCTGGCCCCGTCGCGGTGCGGTGGCCTCTAGGAGGCGGTCACGGCCCGAGCGCCTGAGGGGTGCGCCTTTAATTGCCCGCCTCTGGGCGACAAAGTCGTCACTGGCGACAAAGTCGCCCAGAGGCGGGCACTCACGACGGTGTGCCAGCGGCGAGGTCAGCCCCGCGCCGTCGCTGAGCCGTATCCCGCGATGGCTACCGCAGCCCGGAGAGCAGCGACGTCACCCCGAGCTTCCACCGCCGCTCGATCGACGGCCCCGACCCGAGCCACCGGCCCGCCTCCTGCACCGCCAAACCCTGTGCCAGAGCGAGCAATACATGCGCCATGTCGTTCGGATCCCCCGACAGCAGACCCGCGTCGATGCCCCGCTGGATCCGGCCGACGAACACCTCCCGCACCGACGCCCCCGCCGCCAGTTCTTCGGGCCCAGGCTCGAAATCCGCGAACGGACGCGAGAACATCACCTGCGCCAGACGTGGATACGCCCGGCAGAACAATCGGAACACCGGAACCAGCCGCTCCAGATCCGCCACCGGGTCCGCCGTCACGGTTACCTTCGCCAGCTCGCCGCCCAGCAGCCGGAACCCCTCGAAGAACATCGCCCGCACCAGGCCGGCCTTGTCGTCGAACAGCTCGTAGACCGCGGGCACCGACGTGCCCGCCCGCTCGGCCACCCGGCGCGTGGTGAACCGCGCGATCCCTTCCTCGGAAAGGGTCGCGATCGCCACCTCCAGCAGCCGGTCCCGAAGCTCGGGCGTGCGCTGCTTCGCCCTGGGCATCGCGTTTACCTAGCCGAGTGTGAATTCCGTTGCGAGCCCGTCGATCCCGGCCTGGATCGCGTTGAGCGCGGACTCGCGCGCCTTCAGTTTGGTGGCCAGGTGCGCGCGGGCGTGCAGCGTCGACGCCGCCTCGGCCGCCACCTCCTGCGCCCGCGCCCTCACGCGGTCGGCCTCCACGATCTCGTCGAGCCAGCCGCCCGCGAGCGCCTCGTCGCCGACGAACGTCGCCGCCATCGAGGTCCCCCGGTGGAACGCCGCAGGCGTCAGCCGCGCCCGCATGATCTCGATCGCCGAGATCGGAATCGTCATGCCGATCGCCACCTCGATCGCCTGGCACCGCGACTTCGGCTGGCCCACCCGGTGGTCGCCGGACAGCAACAGGAACGAGCCCATCGCGATGGCCGGGCCCGTCGCCGCCATGATCACCGGCACCGGGAACGTCAGGCACCGCTTCGACAGCTCGAAGCCACCGGCCAGCATGCCCAGCGCGGCCTCTGTGTCGCCCGACTGGAACACCGCCAGGTCGAAGCCGCCGCTGAACACCCGCTGGTTGCCCGCGATCACCACCGCCTTGGCCGAGTCCTTCTCCGCCCGGTCGAGCGCCTCGTTGATCGCCGACTGCATCGCCGGCCCCAATACGTTGACCTTGCCGTCGTCCAGCGTGATGGTCGCGACGGACTCATTGAGCTCGTAATTCACGGTGTCAGCCATCGGTAGCGATGTTACGTAACAACGTTACGAAAGCCAACCATCCAGATTCGCGTAGTGCTCTACGCATGGCCGCCCCGCGGGCCGGCCATAGCGTGTGAGCCACGCCGACGGCATCGGGGTCGAGGGCGCGCCACACAGGGGGCAGACGTGCGATCACAGCGGAAACGGTCAGCCGATCATCTCGAGTCCGAAGGCCGCACCACCAAGCGCCGCAAGGAACCGCGCAAGAGCGGCGTGCCCAAGCTCAGCCTCTGGGAATGCGGCATCGGCTCCGTATGGAAGTGACGCGCTCTAACCGAGGTCTCGGCGATGCCTGCCGTTGATGATCGTGGTGTGGGCCTCGTCGAAGGCCACGTTGTCGTTGACTGGCGCGGGCGCGTAGTTGTCGTTGATCGGCGCCTGGTTGACCGGCGCCTGGTTGACCGGCGCCTGGTTGACCGGCGCGTGGTTGTACTCGGCGCGGTAGCGCTCGCGTAGCTCGTCGGCGGCCGCTCGGACACGGTTGATCTCGACGCGCAGCACCTCCTCGCGGCTCTCACTGGTCGCGTAGTGGTAATAGGTCAACAGGTTGCGCAGCAGCTCGAGCTTCTGCTTCTCCTGCCGGGCCAGGTCGTGCGTGGTCAGCAGTTCCAGGCGCTCGACCGGGTGCAGCGTCGCCCAGTCGAGCACCGCGGTGGACCGGAACTGTTTCGTTTGCTTGCCTCGCCCGCCGGTCTTGGGCTCGGCGTAGTAGGTCACCGCACCGTCAAAGCGCGACGCGATGGCTTCGCCCAATTCCTTGCGGTCCAGCGCCGAATCCCACACGATGCGCCATTCCTGCGACGGCGCCAGGTACGGGATCTCGGCGGGCAGGTTCAGCTGCGTGATGTCGATGTAGCGGTCCTCGTAGGCGCTCTCGTACTTGCCGACGGTCGGCGGGTTGGCGAAGTCGAATCGGATGCCGTAGGCCGGGGTGCGGCCGAAGTTCTTCACGACGAGCTCGACGAGATGCCAATCGGTGGCGCTGGGCTCCATGAACATCGCGACGTTGGGCTGCAGGGCCTCCGCGGTCTGCTCCCTGGCCCGCTGATACTGCCGCCAGGCGTAAACGAGGGCCGCTATGCCGGCCGCGACGGCCAGCCACGCCGCGAGCGCCGTCCACGCGCCGGCGGATATGACGGTCACGTCCCGAAACCAATCCACGCACCGCTGTATACCACGTTCGGCGCTTCGCTACAGAATTCGCCAGGCTTTGGCCAACCGCGTTGCTGGGCGACGCCGCCTGATGGGTAAGCAGAGACAGGAGCGCCTCACGGGAATGTGGACGCATTGCCGACGGTGGCAAAGAATTGTCGCTACGCACGAAAGCCGTGGCGCAACTCACTGAAATTGTCGCTCAAAGGCGGGCAGAACGGCACCCATCCGCCACTACGGCTTCGGGCGAATGGGCGTGTTCTGGCCTGCAGCAAGCCACCATTTCCCGTCGCGCCGCACGAGCACATACATCGCCATCTCCGAGAACACCGATGCGTCGTCGATCGGGACTGGTTCGCCGTCAGCGTCCACCGCCGCCCGTCGCACATGGGCGATCGCCACATCCGGCGCCGGCGCCATCACGTGCACGGCCTGATACCGCGACGACGCTCCGGCCACCGCGACTCCTCGCTCGAACATCCCCCGATGAATCGAGTGCAACGCGCCGTAGCCGATCACGGTCGCGCCATACGGACTGCCCCACATCACGTCCTCGGCGAAGTCGGCGTTGTAGGCCTCCGCGTCCGCCGATTCGATTCCGGCCTGGAGGCAGGCCACGAATCCGTCGACGGCGTCGCGCGCCTGCCGCAGCCATTCGGGATCGGCCGTCAGGGTTGGTCGCTGTGCTGACATGCCTTCGACGCTAGGACCTCAATCACCCTTGAGGTCAAGACCATTCGCGATCCTAGGACGCGGCGGCTGTGAGCACCGCGGGTTCGACCGGCGCCGCCGGCGGCTCGGCATGCACCAACCGTTCGCTGCGGGACAGCCAGTCCGTGTCGGCCCACACCACGTGTGCGGGTAGCCGCCGCCAGTATTCCGGATGCGCCCGCACATAGACGTCGACGCTGGCATGCACCAGCGGGCTGGCAGGCAGTCGTCGCAGCGAAATCGTTTGGGCGCTCCCGGCGAGGGCGTCGTATTCGCTCGGCGTAGGCGCGTCGCACCCGCTGCCCCTCACCGTGATGCCGGCCTGCACCGCGCCGTCAAGCATCCAGTCCAGCGCGATGCCCGCCAGCGGCAAGCACGCCCCTGGCCCGCCTGTGACGTCGCGATGCGCGCCCCGGAACCAGACTTCCTCAACGCATTCCGGCGACGAGACCAGGTGACCGGCGAGCGGAACATGCCCGCCGTCGACCGCGACCGCGTGCCTGCCCGCGACGACGTTGGTCAGCGGTTCGCGCGGCGCGTGCCGACCCGGCACCTTCACCATGTCCCAGAGTCCCAAAAACTCTACGGGAACACCGATTTCGCGCTTTCCGGCCAGTCGTGCCGCCAGCAATCGGACTCGCCGCCAGTCCTGCGGAGTGCGACGCGTGCGTGGCAGGGCATAGGTGGCCAGCACATAGTCCATCAGGTCGGGCAGCACGCCGACGGTGCCGAGCAGCCGGGCCACGGCGTGGGCGCAGTAGGCGCCGCGGCCGACGCCGAACAAGAAGATCCGGTCGCCGGGTTCCCACGAGTCGACCAGAAATTCATACGCCTCGGCGATCGTGGCCCTTGCCGCCGCAATAGCGGCCTCTCGCCACCGCAGCCTGGCCAACCGGCGGCCGTCGGCTGCGGGCACCCGCGTGCCGGGGTGATACCAGGTGATTTGCTCGTCGCTCTCGTCGAGCAGGCGCAGCAACGCCTCAGTGTTCGTCGCATCGCGTGGCCCAGGATGGTCACGTGTGCGGTCGAAGCACAGCACGATGTTCTTCACGGCGACCCCCCGACGGATCGATTGACGCAACTGCCGATAAGTTTGCCCGGCAAAGCCGTCCGTGTCCCGAGTATCCCACTACTCGAATCGGGAATCACTACGAATTCTCTACAGAACGACCTCATTGGGCACGGAATCCGTCGCCGTGATGCCGCATGCACTGGCGAATTCCACCGCCGTGAGTCCATCCGCGGAGTTCATATCGCAGCGGCCGAACGGCGGCGCGCCCTCGGGCAAGCCGCCGCCGTAGCCGGAACCGTCGGTGTACTGGTGGGCGACCTTGCCGGGATACGGCGGGTTGTTGCCGTAGGCGGCGACCACCAACCGGACGCCCGGCGGCTTGCGCGGCCACAGACTGTTCAGGTCGCCCATATTGCCGTACCCGATCACCTTGGCCGTCGACCCGACGAACGCGCCGACCGCGTCGTACGCCGCGTTGATCCCCGCCGACCGGTCGCCACGGATCTGGCCGCCCCACGACTCCACGTCGAGCATCACCGCCATCTTCGGATGCGGCGTGCCGACCAGATCCTTGAAGGTGTCGACCGTTTGCTGCCAATTGGGCCGCCAGACAAAGTAAACGATGAAGAACGTCAGGCGGCCGCTGTCGGCGTTGCGCAGACACCAGCCATAGTTGTTGACCCACCGGCGATCTCGATGCGTGCCGTCGTTGGACCGGATGCACAACACCGGATACGGATAACTGTCGTTGACGCCGACCTGCCACTCGGACACATCGGCATAGAGCGTGTCAGCCACGTCTCCAGTCTGCGTGCAACTTGAGCTGGCGGCGGTCGTCCCGCGCCTGCGGTTCACCAGAGGGCGGTGGCTCGAGCGGTGCGCTGGCGAACGACGGCTCGGGCGTCGGCTCGGGTTCCGGCTCGGGACGACGGTGTGCGCTGCTCACGCAAACAGTCGTGGTGGTGCGCGTCAGGCGCCCATCAGCGTGCGCCACTGTTCCAGATTGCTTGCCCGATACACGTAGTTGGTGCGACGCACCTCCGACAGCGAGGCGCTCGGCTCGGCCGAGTACCAATGCCCAGGAAACACCGTGGGGTCGCCCGGCAACTGTGCGAGCGCCTGCAGGCTGCGGTAGATCGCGTCGACGTCGCCGCCGGGGAAGTCGGTGCGCCCGCAGCCCTCGAGGAACAGCGTGTCGCCTGCCAC
>JAVRPG010000527.1:0-3832 GCA_032162325.1 Mycobacterium sp.
CTCGTGCTGCACCGCCTGGCGCTGTTGCGGGTTCAGGCCGTCGAGGAGGGCTTCTGCCTGCTCGTTGGGGCTGGAATTCAGATCGGTCACGTGCAAACTCATGTCCGCCCCAACTTACCGCTGGGAAGGGACAGTCTTTGCGCTGCCACGGCCTCAGATGGCACACTCGTAGACGTGCTCATCAAGCAGCGTCGATTTTTCTACGGGTACCGGCCAGCGGTGCCCGTGGTCTAGCTGCTTCCCAGAGCCCCGCGGTCCGCTTCCGGATCCGGGGCTCGTCTCTTGTGTGAGGCCCGAAACCGGATGAGACCAGATCCCCCACACAACGAGAATCCGGAGAACACCGACATGACGATCGAAACCGAGCAGGTGCCCGACAGCCCCCCTGCTATTGATGACCTGCGCCAGGAGGTCGACCGGCTCGACGCCACGATCCTGGAAGCGGTCAAACGGCGCAGCGAGGTATCCAGGCTCATCGGCAAGGCCCGCATGGCCTCCGGCGGCACCCGCCTGGTGCACAGCCGCGAGATGAAGGTCATCGAGCGCTACAGCGAGCTCGGCCCCGACGGCAAGGACCTGGCGATGCTGCTGCTGCGCCTGGGCCGCGGCCGCCTCGGCCACTGACGCCCAAACGGACAAACGGGCGGAAAAGTGCGAGTAGATCTCGCCATTTCGTCGATCTCGGTGATCAGCGCTTCAGCGCGTCGGTCAGCCACGGCGTCAACCACTTGACCGCCTCCGGCGTGGGATGCACCCCGTCGATGCGCATTTTGATGCCGTCGACCTTGCTGGTGTAGTAGCCGTTGGGGCACAACTTCTTGTTGAGGTCGAGCACGGCGACGTCGGGGCGTTTCCCGATGACGCTGCGCAACAAGGCGTTCCAGCGGTCGGCGCGGGCAGGCTGATCCTCCGGATACAGGCTGCCGTCGGCCCTCTCGCCTCGCCGGTTGTACGGCTCCGTCGTCACCACGACGCGGGCCCCCGTCGATGTGAGAATGTCGAGCGCCCGTTGCAGCTCACCGCGTAGATACGCGTCGTACGCGTCGTCGCCGATGTGCGTCCAGTCCCCCTCGTTGACCCGGTCCACGATCTCCCAGCGGCCGACCATCAGCAGCACGACGTCGGGCCGGTCATGGTTGATCCGCTGCGACCACCGGGTCGGCCACGCATCGCATTCGGGCTTCTGATTGAGCGTCTCGCCGACGTACCGATAGGGCCCGCCGCGGGCGATGCCACACCCGATGGTGGTGTAGTTCGCGAAGCTCAGTCCCTGCGTCGGCGGCAGGTACCGCATCATCGTCCACGCCACCGAGTCGCCGAAGACCGCGACCGTCCGCGTGCCTGGCAGCCGCTGCCCCGACGGCGATTTCACCTCGACCGGCACCTCGGGTGAACCCAGCGCCGCGGAGTCGACATCGGGACCCACGGGCACGTCGGCGGGTCTGGCGCCGACGGGAAGCACGAGCATCGTCACCGCCGCCGCGGTGGCGGCCGTGGCCCCGGCGAGCGGCAGCATCGGAACGATCACCGGCCGCCATCGGCGGATCGGCTGCTCCAGAAGCCACCATGACGCCGCGGCCACCACGACCGTCGCCGCACACCGCACCGCGAACAGCCGCCAACCGGACCAGCCGGTGCGTTCCCCGTTGAGCGCCAGGAAGATCGGCCAGTGCCACAGGTAGACGCCGTAGGAGATCGCGCCCAGCCACACCAGCGGCCGCCACGCCATGGCGCGCGCGACGGGCCCACCCTGGTCCAACGCCACCGGTGCGACGACGAGAACCGCGGCCAGCGCCACCACGATCAGCAGTCCGGCGCGGAACTCGTGGGCGCTGCCCGTCGCATAGTGCGCCAGTGCCGCCAACATCGCCAGGCCGAGGAGCGACAACCCACCCGCGACCCACCGCCTCCACCGCGTGCGAATCAACGTGCCACCGGCCGTCAGCACCGACCAGTCGCGCACCAGCAGGGCGGCCGCGGCGGCGCCCACCAGCAGGGCCTGCACCCGCGTGTCGGTGCCGAAGTAGACCCGGTTCACTCCTGCGTCGGACGCCAACACGATGGCGGCCGCGGCCGAGCCCACTGCGCCGGCCGTGGCGAGCGCGAAGACGGCCCAGCGGGCGCGGGCCCCGATCACTGCCACGACCGCAATCACCAACAACGGCCAGAAGAGGTAGTACTGCTCCTCGACACCGAGCGACCACGTGTGCTGCAGCGGCGACGGTGGGGTCCCCTGCGAGAAGTAGTCGGTCCGCTGTGCGACGAACGCCCAGTTCGCAACCCAGAAGAAGGCGGCGACGGCGTCGTCGCGCAGGCTGGTCGTGGCCTCCGGCGGGAACGACGCTCGCGCCGCCACCACCGCCAGCACCATGACGATCAGCGCGGGCAGCAGCCGCCGCGCGCGCCGGATCCAGAAGCCTGCCAACGCGATTCGCCCGGTACTGCCCAGTTCGTCGAGCAGCAGCGAGGTGATCAGGAATCCGCTGAGCACGAAGAAGACGTCGACACCGAGGAATCCGCCGGAGACACCGGGGATGCCGCCGTGCTCGGCCAGGACAAGCCCGACCGCGATGGCGCGGATGCCGTCCAGCGCGGGAATGCCCTTAGACCGAGCGCCATGTCGGCGCGGGGCGACACGGACCTGGCGCACTGGCGGAAGTCTAGGGGTCCCCCAGCGCCGAATCCGGAAGGCGCGCTGGGGCTTATGTCGCCGGCCGAGCGGCTCCGGTGTGTTTACTTCGTCAGCGCGATGTATTTCGTGTCGAGGTACTCCTCGATGCCCTCGAGGCCGCCCTCGCGGCCGAACCCGGACTGTTTGACGCCACCGAACGGTGCGGCGGGATCGGAGATCACGCCGCGGTTGACTCCGACCATGCCGGACTGGATCCCCTCTGCCACCCGCAGCGCCCGGTCCAGCGACTGGGTGTAGATGTAGGCCGCCAGCCCGTATTCGGTGTCGTTGGCCGCGGCGACGCCCTCTTCCTCGGTGTCGAAGCCGGTGATCGGTGCTACCGGGCCGAACACCTCTTCCTTGAGGATGCGGGCGCCGGCGGGCACGTCGGCCAGCACCGTCGCCGGGTAGAAGTTGCCAGGGCCGCCGGGGGCGACGCCGCCGACGGCGACCGTCGCGCCGCGTGACACCGCGTCGGACACCAGATCCTCGACCGTGGCGATCTGCTTGGAGTTGATCAGCGGGCCCAGAGTCGACGACGAGTCAAGCCCCTTGCCCAGCGTGAACTCGCTCATCCGCTTCACCAGTTTCTCGGTGAACTCCTCGCGCACGGAGTTGGCCACGTGGAAGCGGTTCGCAGCGGTACAGGCCTCGCCGCCGTTGCGCATCTTGGCCAGGATCGCGCCGTCGACCGCGGCGTCCACGTCGGCGTCGTCGAACACCACGAACGGCGCGTTCCCGCCCAGCTCCATCGACAGCCGCAGCAGCTTGTCGGACCCCTGCTTGGCCAGCGCCTTACCCACGCCGGTAGAACCGGTGAAGGTCAACTTGCGCAGCCGGCCGTCGTCGATCAACGCCTCGGTGACCGGTCCCGGGCTGCTGGTCGGCAGCACCGACAGCACGCCCTTCGGAAGGCCGGCCTCGTCCATCAGCTTGGCGAGCAGCAGCATGGTCAACGGCGTCTCCTGCGCCGGCTTGACGATCATCGTGCAGCCCGCCGCGAACGCGGGGCCGATCTTGCGGGTGCCCATGGCCAGCGGGAAGTTCCATGGCGTGATCGCGTAGCACGGGCCGACAGGCTCCTTGGTGACGATGATGCGGCCGTCGCCTGCCGGTTTCGGGGTGTACCGGCCGCCGATCCGCACCGCTTCCTCGGCGAAC
>JAVRPG010000528.1:0-4116 GCA_032162325.1 Mycobacterium sp.
TCGAGACCGATCATCAAACCGATCGGCCGGGGGAAGACCTGAGCGGAGATGTCGCCGCCTGCGGCATTCGCCTTCTCGACCATCGTGATGGCTTCCGGCCACAGTGGGTCGCCGCTGTTGAGGACAAGCAGCGTGAACGTGACCGGCAGGCCAACCTCGCCGGCTACGTCGAACACCTGCTGCAGCACGCGCTCGAAACCACCCGCGGGAATGTCAGGCACGAACTGAATCAACCCGCCGCCGCCGTCGGCGATCCCGCGCGCTATCTGGAGGATCTCGTCCTCGACGGCGTCGTAGCTGGGGATCTGTTGACCGCTGTCGGTGCGGTGAGTGGCCAACCGCGACGACGCGAATCCCAGCGCGCCCGCCTCGATCGCCTCGGCCGCAAGCTTGCGCATCAATGCGAGATCCTCTGCGGTGGCCGGCTCGCGGTCGGCGCCGCGCCGGCCCATCACGTACACCCGTAGCGGCGAGTGCGGAAGATACGCGGCGACATCGATATCGCGCTTGCGGGAGTCCAGCGCGTCCAGATACTCGGGGAAGGTCTCCCAGTCCCATGGCAACCCGTCGACCATCACGACGCCGGGGATGTCCTCCACGCCTGCCATCACGTCGACGAGCGTGTCGTGGTCGGAGGCGCGGCACGGCGCGAAGCCCACGCCGCAGTTGCCCATCACGGCCGTCGTCACGCCGTGCGCCGACGACGGGGTCATGCGATCCGACCAGATGGCCTGCCCGTCGTAGTGGGTGTGCAGGTCGACGAAGCCGGGCGTGACGAGCAGGCCCGTCGCATCGATTTCGCGGCTGCCGTCGCCGTCGACAGAGCCGACGGCCGCGATCACGCCGTCGGCGACCGCGACATCGCCCACGTAGGGCTCCCCGCCGAGGCCGTCGACGATGGTGCCGTTGCGGATGATCAAGTCGTACGCCATTAGCTGAATGTACGACTGTGTCGGCACCCCATGCCAGGATGAGGCCGTGATTGACCACTTCGGAATCAACTGCGCGGATTGGGACAAATCGAAGGCGTTCTACGACAAGGTCCTCGGCGTGCTGGGTTACACCCGGCAGATGGACTTCGAGGTCGCGATCGGATACGGCAGGGACGGCAAGCCCGACTTCTGGATCGCCGACATGAAAGCCGGCGACGCTGCGGGCCCGAATCGCGAAGTGCATTTCGCCTTCGAGGCCGCAGACACCGACGCCGTCAATGCGTTCTACGACGCCGCGCTCGAGCAGGGCGCCGAATCACTGCACGCGCCGCGGCTCTGGCCGGAGTATCACCCCGGCTACTTCGGCGCGTTCGTCCGTGACCCCGACAGCAACAACATCGAAGCCGTGTTCCACGGCGCTCAGCCCGGCGCCTAGCCCCCCAGCGCGTCGGAGTACTTGTCGCGCAACGCTTCCCACCCCTGGGCAGCGGCGTTCTGACTGACCACCCTCGGCCGGTCCACACCGTTCGCCACGTCGTCCAGCACGTCGAGGCAGAGATGCCAGCCCGCGGCGTTCATCGTGGCATGGCCCCGCTCGCGCATGGTCTGCTCCAGCGTCAGCCGGCAGCCCGTGTCGGTCGGCGAAAGGCGCCAGCGCACCACGTCGTCCCCATCGGTGCACCAGCTCATGCGGTGGGTCGACGCTGACCACGTCGCCGCAGACCGTCATGACTGCTCCTCAGAGTCTTCGCGGCTCGCCGCGGTGTCGATGAGTTGGGACAAACGATCCAGGCTCCTTGACCACTTGCGGTGATAGGGCGTGACCCACGCCAGCACCGCCGGCAATGGATCCTCGGCGAGCCGGTAGACGCGCCGCTTGCCGTCGACCGTGACGTCAACCGAGCCCGCGTCCCGAAGCACCCCGAGGTGCTTGGACACCAGTGGCTGCGAAATACCAAGCCGCTCAACGAGAGTGCCGACGTCCGCATCGCCGTCGCGCAGCGTGTCCAGGATGCGCCGCCGGGTCGGGTCCGCGATCACCGCGAATGAGTCCACTTCTTCATATCACCATACAGTCATATAACTGTCAAGGGATGTCAGCGTTCACAGGTAGCGTCAAGGCATGCCTGACTCTGATGCGGCAGCGGTCCGGGAACTGCTGCGCGACTCGTTTACCCGCCTCATCGAGCATGTCGAGGAGCTGACCGACGAGTTGACCGACGAGATCGCGTTCTTCCGTCCGACGGGCGCCGCCAACAGCATCGGCTGGCTGATCTGGCACAGCGCGCGCGTCCAGGACCTGCAGCTCTGCGACATCGCAGGCACCGAAGAGGTGTGGACGCGCGACGGCTGGGTCGACCGGTTCGGCCTCGACCTCCCGCGCGACGACACCGGTTACGGCCACGGCCCGGATGACGTCGGCAAGGTGCGCGCGTCGGCCGACCTGCTGGCCGGCTACTACCACGGCGTGCACAAGGTGACGCTGGAGTACATTGCGTCGGTGACGCCCGACGAGCTCAGCCGCATCGTCGACACGCGGTGGAATCCGCCGGTCACCGCGAGCGCGCGGCTGGTCAGCATCATCGACGACTGCGCCCAGCACCTGGGCCAGGCCGCCTATGTGCGGGGCATCGTCCGCTGACAATGGGGGAAACCCTCGGCGACAAAGCAATTCGCCTGTGGCCGCCAGTCGCGGTGGTGGTGATGCTGCTGCTGGGCTGGGCGGTGCGAAAGGGCTCCACTCCGGTGGACGACTGGTTCCACCGGTACCGCCACAGCCCTGCCCAGTACCTGCTGTTCTTCACCGATCCGCCAGTGGTCGCGCTCCTGCTCGTCGGCGCTCTGATAGCCGCGATCTATCAACGCCGGTGGCGACTGGCGGTCGTGGCGGTGATGTCGACGGCCGCCGCACTCGGGCTCGTCAGGGTGTTGAAGGCGCTGTTCGACCGCGAAAGTGACGGTGCGCTCGCGTATCCGAGTGGCCACACGGCAACGATGGTCGTCGTGATGGGGATTCTTGTATTGGTTGCCAGGTCTGCCCTGTGGTCGGTGCTCGTCGCGGTTGCTTACTGCGCGCTCGGCATGATCGGGCAGGGCGTCTCGTATCACTACTTCACGGACACGGTCGGCGCGTTGCTGCTCGGCACGGCGATCGTGTGCACAGCGGCGTGGCTCGCCGAGCCGACTTGACACGTGTCAACCCCCCTGCGATCTACGTCACAGCGAGAGTTAGCATGAGCCCATGACAGTGACGCCCGAAGTTGACCTGCCCGAGAAGAGCACCGTCCGCAATCCTGCGACCGGTGCGGTTGCAGGCACGGTGCGCTGGACCGACCCCGCCGACGTGCCGCGCATCGCGGCCGCGCTGAGGAAGGCCCAGAAAGAGTGGGAGGCCCGCGGCGCCAAGGGCCGCGCCAAGGTGCTGGCGCGTTACGCGGTGTGGATGGGCGAGCACCGCGACGAGATCGAGTCGCTGCTCATCAAGGAGACCGGCAAGTCGGCCACCGATGCCGCGCAAGAGGTGCCGCTGCTGATCATTATCGCCTCCTACTACATCAAGACTATGGAGAAGGCGCTCGTGCCGGAATCCCGTCCGGCGGCGTTGCCGTTCCTGGCGATCAAGAAGGTGGAGGTGCACTACCGGCCGCGTCCGCTCGTCGGCATCATAGCGCCGTGGAACTATCCGGTCGCCAACCTGCTGATGGACGGCATCGCCGCGCTGGCCGCCGGCTGCGCGGTGCTGCTCAAGCCGTCGGAGCGCACGCCGCTGACCGCCGACCTGCTGCTGCGCGGTTGGCTGGACTCCGGCGCACCCGAAGTGATGGCGATAGTCCAGGGCGCCCGCGAGGCAGTTGAGGCAGTCGTGGACAACTCTGATTACATCCAGTTCACCGGGTCCAGCGCGACCGGCGCGAAGGTGATGGAGCGGGCCGCGCGCAGACTCACCCCGGTCAGCCTGGAACTCGGCGGCAAGGACCCGATGATCGTGCTGGACGACGCCGACGTCGACCTGGCTGCCCACGCCGCGGTGTGGGGCGCGATGTTCAACGCCGGCCAGACGTGTGTGTCGGTGGAGCGGGTGTACGCGCTGGAGTCCGTCTATGACCAGTTCGTCGACGCCGTGGTGCGCGACGTGCAGAACCTCAAGATGGGCGCCGGCGAGGGTTATGACTTCGGTTCCCAG
>JAVRPG010000529.1:0-2505 GCA_032162325.1 Mycobacterium sp.
GTGCGAACCCTGGTTGGGTCGTTGCGACAGCCGAATGGCGTCATCGTGTGACCGCCATTTCCTGCAGTGTGAGCCGTAGTGCTCGCAGTGCGTAGTGCAGCCTTGACTTCACGGTGCCTTCGGCAAGGTGGAGATCGCCGGCGATCTGCGCCGTCGTCCACCCCAGGTAGTACGAGCGCCAGACCACGGCGCGGTGCTCGGCGGACAACTGTGCCAGCGCGTCCCCGAGCAGCAGCCGGTCCAGCGCGTACTTCGCCTCGTCCGGGCCGGCGCGCTCGGGGACACCCGAGCCGTCCAGCGGGCTCACTTCGTTGCGGAACCGTGAGCTGCGGCGTTCGTCGATGATCATGTTGCGGGCGACGGTGAACAGCCAGGCCCGTGCCGACCGCTCGCTGTCGTCGGCAACCTCAGGGTGCCGCCATGCCCGTAGCAGCGTTTCCTGCACAACATCCTCGGCGCGGGCCCGGTCGCCGGTCAGCCGCAAGGCGTAGCGCCACAACGCGGCGGCGTGTTCGTCGTAGAGCGACCGCATCCAAGCGGCATCCGGATCGTCCACCCGAGGTGTTGGATGGTGGCGCTCCTTCGATGGCAGGCCCTGATCTGGCCTCATTTCAGGACTGCGCTCCAACGCATCCGCATAGTGGCAAAGCTGAGCAGTCCATCTGCGGGTTTCCTCCGACCCCCCGCAGATCCGACTATTCGGCTAGTGATTCGTGTTTGACGAAAAATGCCGCATCTGCTACGTGGCATTGCAATCCTCCAACTGTCCTCACGGTGCCTAAAGGGTCCGACCATGGTGGTGGGTTTGCGATCCTGTCGAAGTCCTCGGCGGTGATCGCCCCTGAGTCCAAAGCGGATTCGCGCAGAGTGCGGCCGGTGCGGTCGGCGTCGTTGCCGATGGCCGTGGCCTTGTCGTAGCCGACGACCGGTGAGAGCGCGGTAACGAGCATCAGTGAGCGGTGCACGTATTGGGCGATCTGGTCGTTGTCGAGTTGTACTGCGTCGATGCAGTAGGTCTGCAGCTTCTCGCAGGCGTCGCCCAGGATCCGCGCGGAGTGCAGGAAGTTGTTGATCATGATGGGCCGCATCGCGTTGAGTTCGAAGTTGCCCTGTGACTCGGCGAATGCGACGGCAGAATCATCGCCGATAACTTGAATGCAGACCATCACCATCGCCATCGCTTCGCACTGGGTGGGGTTGACCTTGCCCGGCAGGATGGAGCTGCCCGGCTCGTTGGCCGGCAGCTTCAACTCACCGATCCCGGTGCGCGGAACCAGAGGCCAGCCAGCGGATGTCGTTGGCGACCTTCATCAAGGTGACCGCCAGGCCGCGCACGTGGCCGCGGCGGCGACGCGGGACTGGTTTGGGCGCGGTTCCGGACAGAGGCGAGGAAGTCGCCTCCGTCACCGCGGTATTCGACGTGCTCGACGTAATGGCCCAGGGCTGGGATCCGGGTGTAGGCCACGCCCATCCGCCCGGGTAGCCATGACTCCCAGGCCGGGTTGGTGGGAAGTTGTGCCTTTACACGTTCGAGGTCGTCGACCAGGATTCCGGTGTGGTGGAAGGCGATAGCGAATTCGTCTGCTGTGGCCAGCGGCTCCCGGAAGACGTCGACTAGACCGTCGAGTGGCTGCATCAACTCCACGACGAGCTCACGGCCGGTGCTGAATGCGCAGCGGAGGCTGGCCGGGCCTCGTTTCCCGTCGCCGGTGGTCACCTCCATCGATGGCGCAAAGCGCGCGAACGCGCCGAAACCCAGCGTCCGGGTGAAAAGGTCGATGGCCTGCTCGAGGTCGGTGGTGACATAGCCCAACTTGTAGAACCCCGGTCCGATCAGCGCCTCGGCCAGTGGCGGTGTCGAAGAGTTGCCCTCTGGAAGCATCACGCGGATACCCCATTTCGCTGTTCGACGATGGCGACGGCCTTCTTCCACGATTCCTCGAAGGCGGATTTCGCATCCTTGAGGAACTGCTCGTGGGGTTGCGCCCAGTAGGAGTCGGGGTAGGTGTTTCCATAGGTACCGTCGTCGGAGAACACCTCCAGTTCCCAATAACCGCGGTATCCCACCTCGATGAGGGTCGCCATGATCTCCGGAGCGGTGCCACGTCCCCTTCCGGGGTATTCCCGGTCGAAGCCGCCGCGCTCGTCCAGCTTGACGTCGCAGACCTGGACGCTGTTGATTCGGGAGGCGTACCGGCGCAGCCGGTCCTGCAGGTCTGGTTCGCACCAACTGTGGAAGACGTCGAACAGGATGCCGACGTTGGGACGGTCGACTTCATCCAAGACTGCGACGATATCGGGGAAGGTGGGCAATGCCGCGCCGCGGCGCTGGGCGAGCAGCTCTAAACCGACCTCCAGCCCGTATTGAGCGGCGGTGTCGGCAATCTGCGGCAGAGCGCGTACCACGTCCTCGACCGGGCCGGCCGGGGCATCGGCGATGCCGGAGGTTCCAGGTGCAATGGCGATGACCTGGGGGCGGAACCTGGCCAAGCGTTCGATCGACGC
>JAVRPG010000530.1:0-8837 GCA_032162325.1 Mycobacterium sp.
CTCGGTCGTGAACTCCTTGGACAAGACGCCGCCCGCGAGCTCGGCTTCCACCTCATGCGGCATCAACGTCTCGACGAACGCACGCGCCGTGTCCCGGATGCGCCTATCCTGCTCGGTCAGGCCGTACATCGCCACCTCCACCCTCTTGACTGAGCGTTCAGTCTATGCCAGCGTTCCTTAGTATGACCAGCTTCCGCAGCGCGGATGTCGTGGTGGTGGGCGGTGGAACGGTCGGCGCATGGACGGCCGTGCTGCTCGCCGAAAGCGGCGTGCCGAATGTCGTGCTCATCGAGGCGAGAACGCTCGGGGACGGCGCCAGCAGCCGCGCCGCCGGCATGGTGCGGGCCCAGGGCGGCACAGAAACCGCGATCCGGCTGGGCCTCCGCACCCAGGAGTTCTACGCCGCCAGCGGTGATCGCTTCCCGCTGGATTGTGGCTTTGTAGCACAGGGCTATCTGATGCCGTGCTTCACCGATGCGGAGGTCGAGCAGGCACACGAGCGGATCGCGCTGCAGCGAACACTGGGCCTGGAGGTGGAATGGCTCTCGGGCGCAGACATCGACGATCGACAGACCGGCCTGGCGCCGGGGGCGACGCTTGGCGCGTCGTATGCACCTGGCGACGGCTACATCGATGCGCCACGCAATGTGCTGGCCTACACCGCAGCTCTGACCGCGTGCGGCGTCGACGTCCGCGAACGCTGCGCCTTCATCGGACTTCGCACCGCAGCCGGCCGTGTCGTCGGCGTGGACACGTCGAACGGGCCGATCGACACCGAGCGGGTCGTGCTGACCGGCGGCCCGCAGCTAGCAGAGGTGGGCGCGACCGCGGGGGTCCGGATTCCTGCCGGCGGCACCCGGCACCAGGTGGTGGTCACCGCACCGGTGCCGGAAGTCGACGTGTACCAACTGCCGATGGTGTTCGACGTCACCTCCGGAATCTATTGGCGCCCAGGCGAATCCGGCGGCTTGCTGTGGGGCATGAGCAACCCCGATGAGCCGCCCGGTGTGGCGACCGACTTCGATACGGTGTATTACCGCAAGGCCCGTGACCGGATCGAAGAGCTCTTTCCGGCGGTGCGCGGCCTCGGGCTGAGACGGGCCTGGGCGGCGACCATTGACTACACCCCCGATCACCTCCCGATCCTCGGTCCGTTGCTCACCGACGACGGGCCGATCACCGGCACCGTGGTGGCCAGCCCCGCAGGCCACGGCATGATGTGGGGTCCGGCGGTGGCCCAGGTGGCCGCCGACCTGATCACCACGGGTGGGTGCCAGTGGCTTGATCTCACCGACCTCGGCCTCGACCGATTCGACGCCGATGGCAACAGCAGGCTGGTTCCCGAGCCGATCTCGCTGCCGTTCCCGGAAAGAGTTGCGCGTTAACCGCGAGCAGACGCAAAAGACCCCGACACGCCGGCAAATTGGGTCACTTTGCGTCTGCTCGCGCGATGACGAGCGCGTCGACCGCCACCGCGCCGTGCGACCAGGCGATGACCGGATTCGCCTCGGCCGCGTCGAGCACATCGCTCAATTCCGTGGCGATCTGCGAGAACCCCACAATTACGTCGGCAAGCGCGTCGAGGTCGACGGCCGGCTGACCCCGCCAACCGGCCAGCAGAGGTGCGATCCGCAGGCCGGTGAGTAGGCGTTGCGCCCTGGCATGAGAGACGGGTGGGCAGGCCACGACGCGGTCGGCGAGCAGTTCGACCAGCGTGCCACCCGCGGCGACGACGACCAGCGGGCCGAACGCGTCGTCGCGCACGAACCCGACCGACACCTCGACGCCGTCAGTGACCATCGGCTGCACGGTGACCGCCGGGCCGAGTAACTGCACCATTGCCGTATACGCCGCGCCCAATGCGGCCTCATCCGCCAGATTGAGCGCGACGCCGCCGACATCACTCTTGTGTAGGGCACCAGCCGTTTTCAGCGCGACGGGGTAACCGACCGCGTCCGCCGCCGCCAGTGTCTCGCCAAGTGATTGCGCAGTCAGCGATTGCACCACCGGAATCCCGTAGGCCGACAGCAATTCGAACGCCGACGCGCCTTCGGGAATTCGACGTTCGATACACCTCGGTTCAGCCGGCCTATCGATCGGCAGCGGCCAGCGCGCGAGGTATCCCAGCGCCACCAAACCGCTGCGGAAACCTTCCAGAACCGGAATCCCGTTGTCGCGCAGCCGTTGCACGGTCGGGCCGTCGATCGCCGATGGCACCGACGCGAGCACGGCCAGCGCAGCGTCGGTGCTGTCCGCGACGTCCAGCACCGCGTCGGCGTATGCGGTGTCACCGTCGAACTCGGTGACCATGTCCACGGCGAGCGCGGTGATGCCCACACCTGGGTCCGCAGCCATCGCGCGCAGACACGAGCCGAACAGATTGCGGGTGTCCGCGCCTGTTCCCCATACATCCAGCGGGTTGGTCGGTGCCAAACCGTCGTCGAGCATGCCACCGATGGTGGCCAGCGTGTCCTCGGCCAGATCGGCGAACGGCACCTCCAGTTCGTGCGCGAGGTCGGCCAGCAGCGCGCGTTCGGCGCCCGAGTCGTGCACGCTCGCCACCCCGCCACCGCGCGACCGCCGTCCGGCCGAGAACAGTTCGAGCGTGTCCGTGAACTCCGCCAGGTCGCTCACGTGCACCGCGCCGGTGGCGGCGCAGAAGGCTTGCCATGCCGCGTGTTCGCCGGCCAATGCTCCCGAGTGCGCGGCGACCATCGCGCGTCCCCGCGGCGATCCGCCGACGGTGAGGACCACGACCGGCACGTCCTGCTCGGCGGCGCGCAGCAGGGACGGCCGAAGCCGCGGGACAGCGCGCGGCGTCTCCATCAGTAGCGCGATGATGCGGGTCTCGGGATCGTCGAGCGCATAGTCGACGTAGTCGGCGGCATCGGTGACGAGCTCCTGTCCGGACGACACCGCGAGCCGGAATCCGAATCCACGACGGGCTCGCAACAATGTCGAGAAGGCCGACCCGGAATGGGTGACCAGGCTGATTCCCCCCGGCGGCAACGGATCTGGCTCCAGGTACCCCAGCGCCCGCACCCCGAGTGCGTTGTTGACGAATCCCATGCAGCCGGCCCCGCACAGCGCCATGCCCGCGTCGGTCGCCGTCGCCGCGATCTTCTCGCGCAGACCGTGCGCGGACCCGAACAGCACCGCCGACGGTGCGCCCATCGCAGCGGCGATCTCCAGCTGCTCCACCAACGCCGTGTCGGGCACCCCGAGCAGGACCACGTCGACGGGCTCGTCGAGATCCGCCAGCGACGGTGCGCAGGGCAGCCCGCCGATGCGGTTGCGGCGCGGGTTGACCAAATGCACACGGGCCGAACCCCGTTGCGCCTCGAGGACCATCCGCGCGCCGAAGCTGTCGGGGCGGTCACTGGCGCCCACCACCGCCATCGACCGGGCGCCGAGCATGGCGGCGACCGCTGCCCGGCGGTGCTCGGTCATCCGCGGAACAGACGACGCAGACCCCGCTTCTGATCGGCGAGCGCCGCGCGTGCCGCCTGCCAGCCGGGGATGCCGCACACGCCGCCGCCGGCATGCGTGCCGGAACTCCCGTTGTACAACCCCGAGATCGGGGTGCGGTAGTCCGCGTAGCCGGGGGCCGGCCGCATGTGGAACAGCTGCTCCAGCGACAGCTCACCGTGGAAGATGTTGCCGCCGATCAACCCGTACTCCTGCTCCATCTCGTGGGGACCGACGATATCGCGGTACAGGATCGACGACTTGAACCCGGGAGCGACCTGGTCGTAGAGGTCGATGAGGCGGTCGGCGTACGCGTCGAGCTCCTCGGTGTGCGGTGCCTCGCACCAGTCGGCGGGCACCCACTGCGTGAACAGCGACATGATGTGTGTGCCATCGGGATTCAGCGTCTTGTCGAGCGTGGTCGGGATGACGCCGTCGCTGAACGGCAGCAGCGCCGGCCCGCCCGCCCGCGCATCCTGGAACGCCGCCTCGATGAATTCCATCGTCGGCGCCATTTCCACCGACCCGGTGTGATGTTCCGCCTGGCCCTTACTGGGATCGGCGGTGAAGTTGGGGAGCTCACCGAGCGCAAGGTTGATCTTCACGACGCCACTGCGGGTCTTCCAGTGCTCGATATCGCGCACGAAGTCGTCGGGCAACTCTGCGCGCGGAATATGGTCGAGGAACGCCGTTTTCGGGTGAAGGGTGGTGACTACCAGCGGCGCGTGGATCTCATCGCCATTCTCGAGGACCGCGCCATGCACCCGGCCGCCACGGACGATGACCCGCGCGACGCAGGCGTTCGTGCGGATCTCGGCACCGAAGCCGCGCGCCGACCGCGCGATGGCCTCCGACACGCCACCCATGCCTCCCTCGGGGAATCCCCAGCTGCCGAGCCGGCCGTCGCCGACGTCCCCGATCGAGTGATGCGCCATCACATACGCGGTGCCGGGCTCGTACGGGCCCGCCCATGTCCCGATGATGCCGTTGACGGCCATCAACCCCTTGATCTGCGGCGACTCGAACCAGTCGTCGAGCAGGTCGGCGATGCTCATGGTCAGCAGCCGGGTGACGTCGGCGGTGATGCGCGGCGTGATACCGCGCTGGCTCCACACCAGCTTGGCCAGGTCGAGCAGATCCGAAGGCCGCTTCGACCCGATGTTCGGTGGCACCTGGGTGAGCAGCGGTCCCATCACCTCTGCGATGCCCTCGAGCCACGCGTTGTACTTCGGCAACGCGTCCGCGTCCTTCTTCGAGAACTTGGCGAGCTGCTCATGTGTGCGTGCCGGGTCGTCTTCGTAGATGATCAATGACCCGCCCTCGGGGAACGCCTGGTAGGACGGGCCCATCGGGTGCACCTTGTAGCCGTGTCGCTCCAGCTCGAGTTCGCGCACGATGGTCGGCGGCATCAGGCTCATCACATAGGACAGCCGGGTTACCCGCAGGTGCGGCGCGTCGTCCCACGGGGACTCGGTGGTGGCCGCTCCCCCGAGCGACCCGCGCCCCTCGAGCACCAGTGTTCTGGCTCCCGAGCGGGCGAGGTATGCCGCGGAAACCAATCCGTTGTGGCCGCCGCCGATCACGAGGGCGTCGTAGGCATTCGACATCGCAGACCCACTTTCGTCGCGCCGATCGCGCGTCCTGACTGACTGTTCAATCTAACCAAGTGTTAGGCTACAGACAAGTAGTTGAGCTGCACTGGGAGGGAACCAACACCGCCATGGCCGAACCCGCACCCGCGACCGAGCAGAACGAAGCCCGGCGCATCGAAATGCTCCGCGCCGCAGCGGAGCTGATCTGTGAGCGGGGCTTCGGAGATACCCGCATCGCCGACGTCGCCAAGCGCGCGAGCGTCAGCTCGGCCCTCGTCATCTACTACTTCGGCACCCGCGACCGCCTGCTGGTCGACGCGCTGCGGTATTCCGAGGAATCGTTCTACGAGGCGGCCGAGCAGATGCTGGCCGAGGTCCCCTCGCTGCACGAGCGGCTCTCGCTGCTGATCAAGTGGACGTGCGTGCCGGAGGGCAAGGACGAGATACCTGGCGCCTGGGGGCTGTGGTTCGACCTGTGGGCACAGGCCTTCCGGCACGACGAGATCAAGGCAGGCCGGGTCGAACTGGACGCGCGGTGGCGCAAGATGATCGTCGACGCGATCAAGTCTGCCGAGCTGGATTCGAAGGTCAACGCCAGAATGTTCGCACTGGAGTTCGCCGCCCTGCTCGACGGCTTGTCCATCCAGGTCGCCCTGGAGGACCCGGAGGTCGACTCCGACCTCGCCTACGACATCGCCATGCGGTTCGCGGAGCGGGAACTCAACCTGCCGCGGGCCAAGAAGCGGGTGAACGGCAGGGCGAAGGCCGCTAAGAGGTGAGCGCGCCGACCTGTTCGGCCACCGGATCGGCGATCGGCACCGCCGAGCTGCGATGCAGCACCCGCACCGCGTCGTGAGTGCACACGCAGCTGACCTTCGCGCCAGGTTCGTGGGTCACCGAGCCCGGCCCCGCGTCGTTGGCCACCTCGACGATCAGCGCCGCGGCCGCGCCGACGTCGACGTGCACCTGCGTGAAGTTGCCGAGATAGACCACCTGTGACACAACGCCGCCAATGACGTTGCAGCCCGGCCCGATTGGCTCGCCGGGGTTCTGTAGCGTGATGCGCTCGGGCCGGATCACGATCGCTGCCGCACCCGGTACGGCCGAGGCGTCGACCGCAGCGCCGAGCCGGGTGCCCAATGCCGAGCACACCGCCGAGCCTTCACCCACCTCGAGCACGTCGGCGTCGAAAATGTTTGCGGCGCCCAGGAACCCGGCGACGAACGTGGTGGCGGGCGCACTGTAGATCTCCTGCGGCGGGCCGACCTGTTCGACGCGGCCCTCGGCCAGCACGGCGATCTGGTCGCTCATGGTGAGCGCTTCCTCTTGGTCGTGGGTCACGTAGACGAAGGTGATCCCGACGTCGCGCTGCACCGCACGAAGCTCCAGCTGAAGTTGTTTGCGTAGCTTCGCGTCCAGCGCGCCAAGCGGCTCGTCGAGCAGAAGGACGCGTGGACGCAACACCAACGCGCGCGCCAACGCGACCCTCTGCTGCTGGCCGCCGGAGAGCTGCGCGGGACGCCGTTTGGAAAAGTCGCTCATGCGGACGAGTTCCAGCGCTTCGCCGATACGACGCTTCGCCTCGTCGCGCGAGGTCTTCTGGTACTTCAATCCGAACGCGACGTTGTCCCACACCGACATGAACGGGAACAAGGCATAGGTCTGGAAGACGGTGTTGACCGGACGCTTGTGCGGCGGATCTCCTGCGACGTCGCGGCCGTCGAGTTCGATGCGACCGGAGTCCGGTTTCTCGAACCCTGCGATCATGCGCAGCGTCGTGGTCTTGCCGCAACCGGACGGCCCGAGCAGCGAATAGAACTGACCCGCCGGTATCTCCAGGTCGATGCCCGTCACGGCGGGCACGCCGTCGAACGACTTGACCAGCCTTTCCAGCCGGATCGCGCCGCCCTTCACGGACCGTGCCATTCCCCGGTCGCTACGCTCCTGCCCTCCGGATGCCCGATCAGCGGGCCACCGCCTCGGCGAACCGGGCGAAGTTCGCGGCGAACCGGTCGACATCGTCCGCGTCGTGCTGAACCGACAACAGCCATTGCTCCACCTTCCCCCATGGCGGGAGAAACACACCGCCATTGTGCTGCATCAGCCAGTGCAAATGGCCCAGTCGGGCGTCGATTTCAAGGAAGTCCCGAAACTCGCGCACCCGGTCACGACGGAACGTCACGCAGCCTTTGGCGCCGACGGTCACCACGTGCCAGGCGAAACCATATTGTGCGATGACGGCTTCCAGTGCGGAGCGCAGTCGCGTGGCCAGTTCATCGAAGTGTGTGTAGGCCTGGGGCGTGAGCACGTCGGTGAGGGTGGCGCGGGTGGCCGCCATCGCCAGCGGATTGCCGTTGAAGGTGCCGACCTGCTCGTAGCGGCCGTCGGCGATCGCGGACATCACCGTCGTGGTACCGCCGATCGCCGCAACCGCGATTCCGCCGCCGAGGGCCTTGGCCAGGCACACCATGTCGGGAACGACCCCGGTCATGGCGGTGACGCCCCCTGGCCCCGTGGTGAAGCCGGTCTTCACCTCGTCGAAGATCAACAGCGCGCCTTCGGCGTGCACCAGATCGCGGATGGCCGCGAGATATCCGTCGTCGGGCGGAATGATGCCGGCGTTCATCATCACCGGTTCGAGGATCATGGCCGCCACTTGGCCGCGGTTCTCGGCAAGTGCCCGCGCCACAGCCTCGGCATCGTTGAATGGCACCACGATGACCAGATCCCGTATTGCGGCGGCGATTCCGGAATTCCCTGGCACGCCAATCGGATGGTCGCGCGGGCCGATCTCGTCGGCCTCGGGCAGCACGGACACCTGCACCGAGTCGTGGTGGCCGTGATAGCAGCCCTCGACCTTGATGATCAGATCGCGTCCGGTCAACGCACGTGCCAGATGCACGGCATCCATGGTTGCTTCGGTGCCGGAGTTGGCGAAGCGCCACAGCGGCAGATCGAATCGGCGGGACAACTCACCGGCGATCCAGATCGCGTCCTCGGTCGGCTGGGCGAAATGTGTGCCCCGCCGAACGCGGTCACTGACCGCGTCGACGATCGCCGGATGCGCGTGTCCGGCAATGGAAGCGCCGTAGCCACCGTGCATGTCGACGTACTCGGTGCCGTCCACGTCGTAGACCTTCGAGCCCGTGCCATGACTCATCCAGACGGCCTGCGGCTGGGCGATCTGCCAGTTCGACGTCGCACCGCCTGCGAGATGTTCGCCTGCCAGCGCGATGAGTTCGGTGCTGCGCGGCTGGCGCCGAAGGAACACCTTCTCCTCGTCGGCGATTAGCTGGTCAACGGTGTCGGCCACAGGGCTCTCAACCACCGACGAAGACACGGTGAAACCTCCGCTCCCGAACGGTTGACTGAGCATTCAGTCTATGCGAGAGTCCTACCAGCGACAAGCCGCGAAAGCAATGGGGAGGCCCAGATGCCAGAGCCCACCACCCGACGACAGTTCCTGGCGCGCGCAGCGATTCTCGCCGCAACCGCCCCGGCGCTCGGCGTGTTCTTGCAGGCGTGCTCGAAGAATGCGCCGTCGTCCTCGCAACCGAGCATGACGCTGGCCGCGCCCGACAACCCGGTCAAATGGCCAATCCCCGACGACAACAAACCCATCGCCGACGGCCTCGCGCCGGAGATGGGCGCGACGCTCAAGATCTACAACTACGCCGACTAAATCAGCCCGGACGCCGTAAAGGCCTTCGTGGACCAGTACGCGACGAAGGTCGAGATCTCGACCTTCAACGACGGGGACGAGGCGATCACCAAACT
>JAVRPG010000531.1:0-3351 GCA_032162325.1 Mycobacterium sp.
TCCGCGGATTCTTTGTCGGCGACTTCGACTACCGCGACAAGGTGGTGCCTGTCATTCGTGAGGCGGCACCGCTGGTGGCCGACGGCGCCCTCGTTGTCCCCGTGGCGGGCGTGTACCCCCTCGAGCACATCCAGGACGCGGTGCAGCATCTCCTCCGTGGCGGCAAGATCCTGCTGAAAGTGGCGGGGCGATGAACGCGCGCAAAGCGGGCGGCTGAACATTAACCACTTGCGTGAGACAAACGTGAGACAAAGTTGTTCGCCACGAGCTGAGACAGGCAACAAAGGTGCATGTCAGGCCGGCTGGGCAACCGCCTCGTGGGCATCCTGCACGGCTGCCCCCGCCCCGCCGACCGCCCGCCCGCCCCCGCCGACCGCCCGACAATGATGGATGATCCATGATGACGGGGACAACAGCGTTACTTTTTGTAGGATCCCAAACTTCGTGTCCTTTGACGACCCCCTGACCTGCGGTGATGCAAGTTATCTCAGGTCATGTCATCCGCGTTTTGTCTCACTTTCGTGTCATTTTTTCAGATGACGCGGCTGACGCGTTCTGCGACCTCGCCCGTTTCCGCGTACCGGCGGCATTACGTCACATGACAAAGCAGGGCGCTCGGTCGGTCCCCTTGGCCCGGCCTGACACGCTGAGTGGTGCTCGGCGGGGAAGGTGCCGTGATGACGACACTGGATGGTGTGACGAAGGAGAAGCAGGCTGAGCAGTCGGCCGAGGCACAAAGATGGGGACAACGGACTTGTAGGGCCTCAAACTTCGGCGCGGATCTCCTGATGCGTTCCGAGTGGGCCAAGGGTTATCCAGTGGGTTCGGTCACGCGGGGCCCGTCGATCCGCGGATCTGCAGGTGCGGTGCGATCAGCTCCACGACGGCGGCGCGGGTCGGCGCCTCGATCCGGCGAAGCAGGGCCTGCGCTGCGCGTCGCCCGACGTCGTAGCTGGCGTTGTCCACGGTGGTCAACGACACGTGCCGGATCCCGGCGAGATGGGTGTTGTCGTAGCCGACCAGCGAGAGCTGCGGGGGTACCTGCACGCCGAGTTCGTCAGCAGCCGAAAGCGCACCGACACAGGTGATGTCGTTGACGGCGAACATGGCAGTCGGCGGGTTCGGCGCGGCGAGAAGCCGGACCCCTGCACGGTATCCGCCGTCCTCGGTCATGTCGGTGCGTTCGACATGCGGTTTCAACCCGGCGTCGTTCATGACGTCGACGAATGTCTCGAGCCGGAGCCGGGCCACCTCGCCCGTGCTTCCGCTGAGATGCGCGACGCGGCGGTGCCCAAGGCCGAGCAGGTGCTCGAGGGCGAGCCGAGTGCCTGTGATGTCATCGTTGGCGACGACGTCCACGTTCGGCAGATCGATGTCGCGACTGGCCGCCACGACAGTCGGTACCGCGGCGGCGGCGTCTTCGAGCGCCCGCGAGGGTTGAACCGTTCCGACGATCAACAGTCCGTCCACGCGGAATTCGAGGAAGCCCTCGGTCAGGCTGTCCCCCATTGCACGATCGAGCCGGGCGTCGGCGAGGAACATCCGCATGCCGTTGGCATGCAACACCGACGCCAGCCCGTCGAGGCAGTCCACGAACCAGGGGTTGCGCAGGTCGTTGAGTAGCACGCCGACGGTGTTGGTCCGCTGTCTGGTCAGGTTGCGGGCGGCGGCGTTGGGTCGGTAGCGGAGGTCGTCGATTGCCGCGAGCACGGCGGAGCGTTTGGGTTCGCTGACGCTCGTCGATCCGCGAAGTACCAGGGACACCAACGATTTCGAGACGCCGGCACGCTCGGCCACCTGCCTGATGGTGGGTGGGCGGGGAGGCGACACGGTTACCTCCTCGACGAGCGTGCGCTGACCGATCATTCCAACACCTCTTGACACCGAGCGGAAGGACGCCCACAGTTGAGTCTAATTGGAACGGTCCAATTTGTCCAAAACTAAGGAGACTCACCATGAAGTTCGGGTTGATCGGCACTGGTCGCATCGGCCGTTTCCACGCCGAGACTCTGCTCGACCTCGACCAGGTCGACGGGCTCGTCGTGGCCGATCTCGACCCCGAGAGGGCGCAGGACCTTGCCGCGACGTCACCGCGAATCGCGGCCGCGGCGGGCGTCGACGAGCTGCTCGCCGCCGGTATCGACGGCGTGGTGATCACCGCTGCGACGAGCGCGCACGCCGATCTCATCCACCGTGCACTCGATGCGAAGGTAGCCGTGTTCTGCGAGAAGCCGGTCGCGCTCGACGTCGCGGGAACGTTGTCGGTCGTCGAACACGCAGCCACCGCACCCGTGTCGGTCCAGATCGGGTTCCAGCGGCGCTTCGACGCCGGATACCGTGCAGCCAAGACGGCACTCCAGTCCGGGGAACTCGGTTGGTTGCACAGCCTGCGAGCGGTGACCGCGGATCAGACGCCGCCGCCGGCGGAGTACATCCCGACCTCTGGTGGGCTGTTCCGCGACTGCAGCATTCACGACTTCGACATCCTGCTATGGCTGACCGGACGGCGCGTCGTCGAGGTGCACGCCTGGGGTTCGAACAAGGGCGCGGACTTCTTCCGCGCCGGCGACGACGTCGACACCGTGGCCGCCGTGCTCCGTTTCGACGACGACACCTTGGCCACCGTGTCGGCAACGCGATACAACGGCGCAGGCCACGATGTCCGGCTCGAGGTCTGCGGATCGAGGGGCGCCCTCTTCGTCGGGCTGAACGACCGCGCCCCGATGCCCACCGCCGAGACAGCGCTGTCCTGGCGCCAAGAGCCGCCATACGCCACCTTCATGGAGCGCTTCCACACGGCCTACATCACCGAACTCACCGCGTTTGTCGACGTCGCCGCCGGTCGCGCACCGAGCCCCTGCACGGCGGCAGATGCGCTGCAGGCGCTGTATGTCGCAGAGGCATGCGACATTTCACGGCGCGAGGGCATACCGGTTCGGGTCGAGCAGGCCGCCACGGTCACCGTGTAGCAGGTCGACGGCTTAACAACAGATGTAGGTTCTCGCCGCGGACTGCATCTTACGACTGTGAGACTTGCGGTTTTGACGTTGTCTCAGGTCGCCGGCGGGCGGCTTTGTCTCACGCAGTGCTTCATTTCCTCGGGCACGGGCACGGGGACAGTCCGGCACTTCAGTCGGACGGCCGGCGGAACACATCACGCAGGATGTTGACCACGGCCGCGGCCACCGTAACGCCGAGGCCCCAATCCTTGGTCGTGAGGCCCGCCGCCACGCCGGCGCCGATGCCGACCGCGGCTCGGGCCATCGCTTCGAACAGCTCGTCGTCGACGACCTCGACGCGGTCCGCAACTATCGGCCCAACTCACAAACACCCCTCGCCGAGTACGCTGCG
>JAVRPG010000532.1:0-8273 GCA_032162325.1 Mycobacterium sp.
GCGCCGTCGGGCACGGTGCACATCGGGCCGCCGGTGCTGCTCGGCGTCGGGTTGAGCACCCAGCCGCGGAGGGAGGCCGGAGTCATCGTGCGCGACGTGGTGCGCGGCGGTCCGGCCGATCAGGCCGGCATCGCCATCGGCGACGTGATCACGGTGCTCGACGGGACCTCAATGGACTCGGCCACCACGCTGACCTACGTGCTGGACAGGCACTACGCCGGCGATGTCGTGGACCTGACGTGGATCGATCGCAGCGGACAGGAACGGACCGGCAAGGCGGCACTGGTTCCCGGCCCCTGAGTTGAGCCAAAGCCCTCGATCCTTCGACCGCGCCACCCTATGCTGAGCGAGTGCACAACACCGCTCCTTACCGGGTCGTTCAGTGGACGACGGGAAATGTCGGGAAAAGCTCTGTTGAGGCGATCGCAAAGAATCCAAACTACGAGCTCGTCGGGTGCTACGCCTGGTCGAAAAACAAGGCCGGACTGGACGTCGGTGAGCTCGTTGGAATCGAACCGCTCGGCTTCGCAGCCACCAACGACGTGGACGCGCTGCTGGCGCTGAAACCAGACTGCGTCATATACAACCCAATGTGGATCGAGGTCGACGAGCTGGTGCGAATCCTGTCGGCGGGTGTGAACGTCGTGTCCTCCGCATCGTTCATCACCGGGCATAACCTTGGTGCCGGTCGCGACCGCATCGAAGAAGCGTGCAAGCAGGGCAACTCGACGATGTTCGGGTCGGGGGTCAGCCCCGGCTTCGCCGACTTGCTGGCCATCGTCGCGGCGTCGGCCTGCGACCGCGTGGACAAGGTCACCATCGCGGAGTCCGCCGACACCACCTTCTACGACTCGCCCGCCACCGAGATTCCGGTGGGCTTCGGGACGCCGATCGACGACCCCAAACTGCAGCCGATGGCTTCGCAGGGCACCGCGGTATTCGCCGAGGCGGTGCGGCTGGTCGCCGACTCGCTGGGCGTCGAGCTCGACGAGGTGGTGTGCGAGGCCGAGTACGCGAAGACGACCGAGGATCTCGACCTCGGGTCGTGGACCATCAAGGCCGGTTGCGTAGCAGGCGTTTTCGCCAGCTGGCAGGGACGCGTCGGCGGTGAGACCGTCGTCGACCTCAACGTCCGGTGGCGCAAGGGCCAGACGTTGGACCCCGACTGGAAGCTCGACGGCGACGGTTGGAAGATCACCATCGACGGGCGGCCGACTGTCAACATGCAGGTCGGCTTCCTGCCGCCGCCCGACTTTATCGAGAAGGCCGAGACGATCGCCGACTTCATGGTGCTCGGCCACATCATGACCGCGATGCCGCCGATCCACGCGATCCCGGCCGTGGTCGCCGCCCCAGCGGGCATCGTGACCTACAACGACCTGCCATTGCCGCAGGCGCGTGGCGTCGTGCCCGCGAGTTAAGCCGATTCGACGCGGGGAGTCAGCGGCGCCCTGCGAGCCGCTTCTTTGGCGCTTGCTGACCGGCGTCGCGATAGCGAGCACCGTACCTCGGCACCGCGAGGGCGCCGGCATGCCGCGCCGCGGTGATGGCATTGCGCATGGGCCGGGCCAGTCCAGCGAATGAGGCCATGTCGAGCACCATCGGCGTCAGCAGCCGGTTGTGCACGAACGCGAACGCGCTGCCGGACTGTGGATCGGCCCACCCGAGGGTGCCGCCGAGGCCGATGTGGCCAAAACCCTTGAGCAGGCCGGGGATCGGAGATTCGTGATAGCCGAGGTGGAATGGCATGGGCACGACGATGTTCAGGTCCGGCCATAACCGCGGATTGCCGATCAGGCCCTGCGCCAGCTCTTCTGACAGAAACTGAGTGTTGTCGATGCTGCCGCCGTTGGCGATGGCGGCGTACATCTTGGCCAGGCCGCGGGCGGTTACGACGCCGTTGGCGGCCGGAACCTCGCCGTCCAGAAGCGGAATATCGCCCTGCACAAACGATTTGATGCCGGGAAAGAACATCGCCCCGAACGCGCCGGAGAGCGGAAGGCCCGCCACCTTCGGCGCGACGAAGTTGAACACCGGGTTGGTGCGCGTGCTCTGCGGCGCAAGGATCTGTGCGACTTTGGTCGGCGAGTTGGCCGGCGGGCGACCCAAGTGCAGACCGTCGGTGTCGAGGGGACGGGCCACCTCCTCGCGGATCAGCTCGCGCATGCCCTGACCCGTCACCGCACGGGTCAGCCCGGACAGCAGCCATCCGTATGTCAGCGCGTGGTAGGCGGGCCAACCACGCAGATGGTCGACTGACGCCTCGGCCAGCCGCTCCTCCATCAGCTGGTGATCCAGCAGGTCGTCCTTGCTGACACCCTTCAGGTGTGACAGCCCGGATCGGTGCCGCAGCACGTCGCGAACGGTGATCGTGTCCTTGCCGTTGGCGCCGAACTCGGGCCAGTACATCGCGACGGGCTCGTCGTAGGACATCAGGCCGCGATCGACGAGTCGGTGAATGACAGTCGCCGCGACTCCCTTCGTCGCGGAGAACACCATTGCGCCGGTGTCGACGGTCCAGGGCTCTTCACCCGCGCGGTCGGACCAGCCCGTCCAGACGTCGACGACCGGTCGCCCGTCGATGTACACCGAAAGTGCGCCACCGCCGAACCGTCGACCCGGGAACAGACCCGCGAATACGCGGACGACGTTGGAAAACCGCGAATCGGCTGCGCCCTGCACGCCGCGGGGCAGGCCTTCTTCAGCGCGGAGCAGCGACGCCTTCGTCATACGGCTAACAATGCTTCGAGCACGTCGCGGCGCATGCGAAATTGCAATATTCAACCCATCACCTGAAGGACCACCGCCTGCAGGCGCACGGCCGGCGGGCCGTCGAGGACGACGTCCTTGAGGATCGTCGCCTGACTGCCCTCGACGGTGAATTCCCCGGGCTGCGGCTGGTTGCCACCCTGCACCTCGTATTTCACGGTGAACGGGGTCGTCGGCAATGGGTGCAGGCCAATGTACTTCGGTTCGATCGTGTACTTGTACGCGCACGCACCCCCAGGCTCACAGTTCTGCTCGGTGACGACCACGTTGATCGTGAACTCCTTCGGTGTGGGCACCGAGGGAGGCGGTGGGGGAAGCGTCGTTCGCGGGGTAACAGCAGCAGGACGCGACGACTGGGAATGGTCGCTGAAGATCAGGACCGCCGCAACGCTGACGCCGCCGATAAGCATCGCGACGATCGCGAGCGCCGCGAGCAATCTGCGAATGTTCGCCATCAACTCCCCTGTCGGCCACGTCGTCTGGTGGCAAGCCGCGGTGCGAAGAGCTTCCGCATGGCAGATGTTATGCGCACGGCGGCGCCGCGAGGCCCCAGACAGGGGCCGATTCCCAAGGTATGTCAGGCGCTCAGGGCGCCATCTCTTCCTTGAGGGCCGCGACGAAGGCGTCGACGTCGGCCTCGGTGGTGTCGAACGAGCACATCCAACGGACGTCGCCGGCCGCCTCGTCCCAGAAGTAGAACCGGACGCGCTTCTGCAGCCGCTCGCTGACCTCGTGCGGCAGCCGGGCGAAGACCGCGTTGGCCTGCACCGGATAAAGAACGCGCACTCCGTCGACCGCGCGCACTCCGTCGGCGAGGCGCTCGGCCATCTCGTTCGCGTGCCGCGCGTTACGCAGCCACAGGTCCTTGGCCAGCAGCGCCTCCAGCTGCACCGAAACGAAGCGCATCTTGGAGTGCAGCTGCATTGACAGCTTGCGCAGGTGCTTCATGTGGCTGACGGCATCCGGATTGAGTACCACGACCGCCTCGCCCGACAGCGCACCGTTCTTGGTGCCGCCCAGCGACATGACGTCCACGCCGACGTCGGCGGTGAAGGCGCTCATCGGCATGTCCAGTGACGCGGCCGCGTTGGCGATCCGCGAGCCGTCCACGTGCACCCTCATGTCCCTGGCGTGGGCCTGTTCGCAGATCACGCGGATCTCGTCCGGCGTGTACAGCGTGCCCAGCTCGGTGCTCTGCGTGATGGAGACGACCTGCGGCATGGCCCGGTGTTCGTCGGCCCAGCCCCAGGCCTGCCGGTCGATCAGCTCCGGAGTGAGCTTGCCGTCGGGCGTGGGCACGGTGAGCAGCTTGAGCCCGCCCATGCGCTCGGGCGCGCCGCCCTCGTCGACGTTGATGTGAGCGCTCTCGGCGCACACCACGGCACCCCAGCGATCGGTGACCGCTTGCAGCGCAACCACATTCGCACCCGTGCCGTTGAAGACCGGGAATGCCTCGGCGGTCGCGCCGAAGTGGTCGCGGATGATGCCCTGCAGGTTCTCGGTGTACGCGTCGTCGCCGTAGGCGACCTGGTGCCCGCCGTTGGCCAGCGCCAATGCGGCAAGCACCTCCGGGTGAACACCCGCGTAGTTGTCACTGGCAAAGCTGCGAACGTCCGGGTCGTGACGACGCCGGGCATCGGTATTGGGCGGGTTCACGGCTTCTTGCGGTCCGTATCCCGGCTCGGCTGTACCCGTTTTGGTTCGCCCGGCATCTTCGGAGTGCCATCCGCTTCTTGGCCATGCTCACCTGCGACTATGCAGGTCACTTTACTCTGCCATGCCGGAGGTTATCGGGCGAGAACTCGCCCGATCTGACTGATAGCGCGAGCACCGGACACAACTACCCTGCTGTCGTCGTCGTGAGTCCTGCGAAGGTTGGTGCACCAATGGCGACGCGGCAGCACCACGTTTCGCTGTTCTGCTGCTAAAGACGTTCTGTGGCAACGCTATAGGGTGAAACTCTGAGTATCGGTCTCCTGCGCCATTGCCATATGCTGTCAGCTGAGAGCCACAACAGGTCATCTTGTCGGCCTCACGCCAGCGGTTCCACTCGCGGGTGAGGTCGAGGCGGCACATCGGGTACGGCGAGGTATGCGGCAGTCACGCACCGAGTCAGTTTACGGCGCAAGCTGGGATCGGTCGACAGCGAGCCACCGGCAGTCGCGGGGTTCACTACTGGCTGGCCCGTAGTCATAGGGTTCGATCACCTGCGCCGGGAGCAACAGCGTCGGAGACAGCGTCAGAATCCAGAAGCAGACTGAGTCCTTCGCCTTCCGCACTATGGCCAAACAGCCCGCCGCACGCTTCGACCGATGTCTCGACTTCGCCACCGCGCTCGTGCATTACGGCGCAGGGATCCCGGCAACTGATGGGCCAACGGCCTTGAGCACCCTGCCGGCACCCAAGTCCACCAAGGAGGCGTCGGAGGCGGGCCCGCAGCGTCGACGATGCTCTAATGTGGTGGGCCGCTGCCACAGCCGGAGGTGTTGTAGCACTGCTTGTCGCCATCGACAAACCCCCCGACGACGATGCCTGTGCCGCCGCAGCGCGTCGTGACCATGACCGCACCACCAGTGACCGTGACACCACACTGGGGAGGCAGATCACGCGATATCAAAAAGGAATGAAATTTGTGCGTTGACCGGTGCGAATCATGTGCGTTGTGCAGACGAGACACGCGTCGTGAGAACGAACGATGTGGCCGAGCTGAAGCGGGTTTTCCGGATCTGGAACGGTCAGCCCGACGAGGCTTTCCTCCCAGTGTCCCCGCCGGCCATGGGAGTCGCGCGGCGAGGCGTTCCAGGTCGTCGGGGTGATGACCTGATAGTTAGAGATTTTGCCCTCGTGGATACAGATCCAGTGACCCAAGGTTCCTCGTGCTGCATTGACCGCACCAAATCCTTGAGCCTCGTCCGGCACGTCAGTGGGCCACACCATGGCCGGTTCGCTGCTTTCCGCCCTCAGCTCGGCGATCGTCTGGCGCATGAGTTGCATGACCACGACAGGTCTGTGCAGACGGGTCAGTTGCCGGAGCCAGGCATTGGGGCCCTCGGCCCGCATCCAGGACGCGATGAGGGGATCACCGGCGACTAAGAGGTCGACCATTGGCCCTAGTTGGACCACATGATCCGCATAACGGGTCGCTTTCGCATGGCTGTATTGTCCTCGGTCCTGCCCGTGCTCGGCCTTGGTGACCGAGTCCCACGGGTGGGTGGGTCCGTAGTCCGTGAACCAGGAATAGCGCGTGTGTTCCCGCACCAGGTGGTGGTCAAAGGGTTCGACGCGTTCGCCGTTCCAATATCCGCCCGGCATCAGAAAACCGTTGCTGTCGGGACGGGGATAGCAGCCACAACTCAACAGGTACTCACTGCCTCGACCCAACTGCTGTAGGCCGATGGAACGGCCGAAGCCGGCGTAAAGCCCGGCCCCGGTGTCCGGATGCTCCTCCAGCCAGCCGAGGAACTCCTCGGCGCTGTGAAGTCCCATCCACTGGTCACAGGTACAGCCCAACACCTCTGCCTCATACCAGGATTGGTATTCGTCGATCGCGGCCTCACACTTGGCCAGTTTCTCGGCTGTCACCTCGCAGGTGACTCCTCCCGGTGCCATGTAGGTGGCATGGGGCCACTGCCCGGCGAATGCGGTGATGACGCCGAGCATGCCTTTCGAGCGCAAGACCGCCTGGCGGGCAAAGTAACCTTTGATCGGAGGCTCAAAAGCCGTCACTATCTTGTCGTATAGAGGGTGAGAGCGATAGGCGGGATGGCAGAAATCAGGACAGAACATCAAGAAGGTCTGCCGGGCGTCATTCATCACGGCTTCGGCCATCAGACACAGATTGCGAACGCGTACTCCATTGGGAGCCGGCTGGATTTCATAGGCGTCTTCGAGTGCTCTCACCCCGGCGTAGAGCTGAGCTGTGCTACAGATGCCGCAGATGCGCGGGACAATGACCAACACATCAGACGGCGCGCGGCCGACCAGAACTTGCTCGTAGCCTCGGTACATGGTGCCCAAGCACCAACTGTCTCGGACCATGTTGTCCTCGACATCAAGTCGAACCTCGAGATCTCCTTCAACTCGATTCAGGTCAATAGTAATTCGCTCGCGCATTTTCTGGCCTCTTTCCACTTGAGCAGATCTCGGCTCAGCGGGAACTTCTGGCTGATGCAGCCGTAACACGAATGGCCGACCCATTGTGCGGTGCCGCACTTTGGCCGGTCGGCGCCGGACAGGCAGGGCCGCACGAATGTCGGCCGCCCAAAATGGTCCAACTGCGCCGGATCCGGATCGCCGGCCAGCAACCAGCGCATGGCCAGCACCATGGTGTCGGTATCAGCCGCGCATCCCGCGACGTTCACGACGGGCAGGTCTTTGCGAGATCGCCAATCTTCCCCGAGAAGACCGCCAGGCTGGCCGTCGCTGTACTGCAACCCGACCGCTGCGGTGGGGTTAGGTGGTGCCGCCGGGATGCCGCCATAACTGGCGCAGGTCCCCAGCGCAAGCACATAGTCGGCTACGGCGCAAAGCTCATACACCAAGTCTCGCTTCGGTTTGCCGTCAAAGGTGTCGAAGAGACCCGTGCCGTCTGGCCCCGTCGCGATAGATCCTTCGACGCACAGCAGCGTCAGCGGCAGCGTTCCGTTGAGGACCCGGTAAACGATCGGCGCCAATGGTTCGAGCGAGAGCGAGGGATGCCACAGTAGCCGAATCCCGTCGTGCTCAAGCAGATCAAGAAAATCAGTCGCCTGCCCGTCGACACCGAGAATGGCCATCGACTCGCCACTACACGAGCCACAGCCAATCCACAGCAGTGTCGGAGGTATACCCGTCTTGCGTGACGGCGTTGTAGTGCGTTGACCGCCGAACGTCGGCATCGGATCTAGCATCGGCGCTTCCCCCCGAACTAGGATTTCTTGCCTTCACGTGAGGGATGGCCATGGGAAACGCGAAATACATCGGGCGTGTTAGTGCGTTGACGCCCCCGCCTCGCCGTCGGCGATACCGCCTTTTCAGCCACGTTCACGATTACATCGTCGTTCGCGCGAGGCGGACGAGCCTACGTAGTGCGCCACTGATATCTCGCCAGGTGGCGGCGCAGTACTACTTAGAGCCATGTGGAGGTCCCCTCGCACCCCTGGTCAGATCTCAGGATCCCGAGCGTCGTGCGCGGTAAGTCGGGACCGAGGCACTTGAGTAGAGGAAGTCCTGCCTCGTTACACCACGAACGACGCGATGATCCTCGAACAGCTGATGACCGGCACCGTCATCGGATCACTCCCGGGCCTTCCGGGGAACGGGCGGCGGCGACGGAAGTCGTTGTACGACAGCGTCACCGCGGGCGGCGAGCTGATCAGCCATCTACGTAGCGAGCGCCCCCAGCGGAGAACGATTCGCGGACTGGCCGGCGCCGGGGCAGCAGCGCCGCGAGGTCTTTGCGGCCACCCGTACCTGTCTTGGCCATCGCGTTGTAGATGTGGCTTTCGACGGTGCGCAGCGAGATC
>JAVRPG010000533.1:0-8558 GCA_032162325.1 Mycobacterium sp.
ATCACCCGTACGCCCTGGCGGTTGCCGCCGCTCGGCGCGAACCGAGCATTGTCGAGGATGCGTTCGAGCACCTCGTCGGGCAGTGGGTCATCGGTGAATCGGCGGACAGCACCCGTGGTGCGCATGACGTCGTATAGCTCCATGCGGACATCTTGTCTGGCGTGCCTGTGGGATTGTGAAGATATGAAGACACACCTGAACTGCCCGTGCGGCGAGGCGATCAAAGGCGAGAACGAGGACGACCTCGTCGAGAAGGCCCAGGCTCATCTGTCCGAGGCGCATCCCGGTCGCGAGTACGACCGCGACGCCATCCTCTTCATGGCCTACTGACTCGTCGCCCAGCGCACGGTTGTTGGACACAAAACGCGAGTAGACACGTTAACAACCGTGCAGTCGCTGCGGCGCCTTACGGCACGACCGTCGAGCCGATCGTCGGCATGAACTGGCACTGCTTCTCGGTCGTGGTGACCTGGCCGAAGATCGTCGAGATGATGCTGCCCGAACCGGTGTCGACGATGGCGGTCAGCGTCGTCGGCCCGTCGGGGTTGATGTCCGGCCGCGGCTGGAGCGTGGCGCTGCCCGACTTGCCGGTGGTCAGGTTGACCCACGTGACGTTCAGCGGCAACTACTGCTCGGCGGCCGGAGCGGGCGTGCCGACCGCGGTGACCACGTAGGCCGTCTGGCCGGCTGCCGGTCAAGGTGCCGGGATCTTCGCCGGACCCGCAACCGAGATCGCGGTCGCGAGGACGGTGCCGCCGTCCTGCAGGCATCCGTTGCTGATCGACGGGTACATGAAGTCCTGCGTCGGCGGGGCGTCCGGACCGAACGCGGGCGCAGCTGCGGGCGCCGGAGCCGCCGCGGCATCGGGTGCCGGAGCGGGTGCGGGTGCCGGAGCGGGTGCCGGGGCAGGTGCCGGAGCGGGTGCGGGTGCTGACACCGCTTCCGGAGCCGGTGCGGCCATCGGTGCGGCCTCCGGCGCGGGTCCCACGGCGTGGGCCGGATCGACACCCGCAGGCAGGTGCGCCTCCGCACCCGGCACCGCACCCGGCGCGGGAACATGCGCGACGAACTGGTTCACCGCGGTCGCCACGTTCTTCGAATCCGGCGGGGCCGCCGCATCGCCCGCGAACACCGCGGCGGCGGCCATCAGCGTCGAGGCGGCGTTGGTCGGATCGGCGGCTGCCCGCTGGATGGCCGGGCCAATGCTCTGCACCGCCGACAAGCCCGGCGCCTGCACCCCATCGATCGGCAGCGGTGGTGGCGCCGGGTCGGCGTTGGCCACCGGCGTCATACCGCCCAGCAGTAGTGCGGCCGACGAGCCGACCGCGGCTGCGGCGCCGGCGAACGTCGTCCTGATCGATGACATGGTTCCCCCAGTTCGTGGTTGTGGTTGTCGTGCGCGCCGACCGCTGCCGTCACGGCAGGGCGGACAGCGGCAGCAGCATCGGCGCCAGGCCCGCACTCGGCGTCACCGCGGGTGTCGCGGCGGCGGGAGCGGCGGCGGCGGGTGCGGCTGCGGCGGGTGCGGCTGCAGCTGCGGCCGGGGCGGTTGCCGCTGTTGGCAGCAGACCGGCCAGCGGTGTTCCTGCGGGCATCAACGACGCCAAGGCACCCGGGAACGACATAGCCGACGGCAGCAGGCTCTGCGGCGTGGTCGCCGGTGCGGTCGTCGTGGCGAGTGTGTTCAGCGGGGCTGCGGCGCCGGGAAGTGCTGCCGGGGGCTGCGGAAGGGTGACCGACGCTGTCGCGGACGGAGGCGGCGTCGCGGGTGAGGCGGCTGCTGCGGCCGGTGCGGTGACACCGCCCAGCACTGACGTCAAGCCCTGCATGAGCTGAGTCGCGGCGGCGGGATTGGATGCGAGCTGCTGGAGGAACGGCAGACCCGGCACGCTCGGTGCCGGTGCGGGCGCCGCCGGCTCGGCTGCGGCCGTCGCGCTGAGCCCCAGCGCGACTCCGGTCGCACCCGCCGCAGCGATCATGCTGGTGGCAAGCATTTTCTTGGTGAATTTCATGGTTTTTCCAATCCGTTGACGGCACGCTTGCCCCCGAAACTACGTAGTTACTGGTGTTACTCAAGGGACACGTGTGGCGAATACTCAAACGTTACGGATGCGACGTCATACGGTGACCGCTCGCTAGAGTCGGCGGGATAGACGCCATCGAGTCAGCCGTAACAACGACGTCTCCGCGCACGCCGAATCGATTGGTGATCGCGGCGGCGGCGCTGTTGGCGATCAGCATCGCCGCGCGCCTCGCATGGACCTACCTGGTGCCCAACGGCGCCAACTTCGTCGACCTTCACGTGTACGTCGGCGGCGCGGGCGCGCTCGATCATCGAGGCACGCTCTACGACTACGTCTATGCCGACCAGACGCCCGACTTCCCGCTGCCGTTCACCTATCCACCGTTCGCCGCGGTCGTCTTCTACCCACTACACCTGATTCCGTTCGGAATTCTCTCGTTCGCTTGGCAACTCGGCATCATCGCGGCGCTCTACGGCGTTGTGCGCGTCAGCCAGCGGCTACTGCCCGGACCCGACGGCGATCGGCGCATCGCGATGCTGTGGACCGCCGTCGGCATCTGGATCGAACCGCTGCGAAGCAATTTCGATTACGGGCAGATCAACGTGCTGCTGGTGCTGGCGGTGCTCTATGCGGTCTACAGCACACGGTGGTGGCTGTCCGGGCTGCTGGTCGGGCTCGCTGCAGGGGTGAAGCTGACACCGGCGGTGTCGGGTTTGTACTTCGTGGGTGCGCGGCGATGGGGTGCCGTGGTGTTCTCAGCGGTGGTGTTCGTCGGCACGATCGCGGTCTCGGCGTTGGTCGTCGGCGACCAAACCCGTTACTACTTCACCGAACTGCTCGGCGACGCCCGCCGAGTGGGCCCGATCGGAACATCGTTCAACCAGTCGTGGCGCGGCGGGATCTCGAGGATTCTCGGGCACGACGCGGGCTACGGGCCGCTGGTGTTGGCCGCGATCGCGCTCACCGCTGTGCTCGCCGTGCTGGCGTGGCGCGCCGTCGGCGGCGCCTCCGACCGGCTCGGCGCCATCGTCGTCGTGCAGTTGTTCGGTCTGCTGCTGTCGCCGATCTCCTGGACGCATCACTGGGTCTGGCTGATCCCGCTGATGATCTGGCTGCTGCACGGACCCCTGCGCGAGCGGCTGGGCGCGCGCATCCTCGGCTGGGGCTGGCTCGGCCTGACCCTCGTCGGGGTGCCGTGGCTGTTGAGCTTCGCCCAGCCGACCATCTGGGTGATCGGCCGGCCATGGTATCTGGCCTGGGCCGGTCTGATCTACGGCGTGGCGACGCTGGTGACGCTGGGGTGGATCGCCGCTAGCCGTCGACGAGCCGGTTGATCTCCTGCGCCATATCCAGATCGTTCTGGGTAATGCCGCCGGCGGAGTGCGTTACCAACACGAAAGTCACCGTCCGCCAACGGATATCGATGTCCGGGTGATGGTCCTTCTCCTCGGCGCGCTCGCCGACACGGCGCACCGCGTCGATGCCGTCGAGGAAGGCGGGAAACTTGATCGAGCGGCGCAGGGCGCCGTCGGCGTGCTCCCAGCCGGGAAGGTCGGGCAGTGCGGCGTCTACTTGGTCGTCCGTTAACACAGCCATGTCTCCGACGGTATACCGTCGCGGGCAGTGTCAAACCAGATCGTCGTTGCCGGTGCACTGATTTCGGGTTCCCTGCTGCTGGTGGCCCAGCGTGCGCGGCCGCCGGAGCTTGCCGGCCTGTGGGAGCTGCCGGGCGGCAAGGTGGCGGCGGGGGAGAGCGACGCCACCGCCCTGGCCCGCGAACTGCATGAGGAACTCGGTGTCGAGGTGACGGTCGGGCCGCGTATCGGCGCCGATGTGGCGTTGAACGAGACGACGACGCTGCGCGCCTACCGCGTCACGCAGATCGGCGGCGCGTTGCACCCCAACGATCACCGCGCATTGCGGTGGATCGGCGCCGATGAACTCGACGGCCTGGCCTGGGTGCCCGCCGACCGTGCCTGGGTCGATGAGCTGGCCCTCGCTCTACAGACCGGCCCCGCCGTGCGCCCTGCTGTCGAGGCCGATCGGGCGGGCATTGCCGCGGTCATCGTCGAGGCGTATCGGCGCGAGTTCTCCACCCTCTCGCGCAACATGGACAACGTCACTGCCGCGCTCACGCCCGCCATCGACGTCGACCGGTTCTTCGTCGCGGACCGACGCGGTGACGTCATCGGGGCGATCGCCTGCACCGACCACACCGGCCGTGCCATGCGGATACGAGCCGCCGACTGGCGTGGCCATCTTGGCTTCGTGCGAGGCGCGTTGGCCGCGCGAATCCTGGCTCCGCAGTGGATGTCTCACCTCGACTACCCGGGCGCGACGGGCTACATCGAGTTCGTCGCCGTCGCCGAGCGGGCCCGTCGCCAAGGCATCGCCACCCGGCTGGTCGAGGGCGTCATCACGCAGACCCGCTACACCGATTTCGAGCTCGAAGTCACCGACGTCAACATGCCCGCGCGTGAGTGCTACCGCAAGATCGGGTTCGTCGACGTGAGACGGAAGAAAGAGAAGTTCGGTCGCATCAAGGGATTCCGCGAGCGCATCTACATGCACTACACGCGCTAGCCGACGCGCCAGCCGTCGCGGAACTCCATCGTCACCCGCTTGCCGTTGATGTCGATCTTGGTGGGTCGCTCGCATAACACCGCGTCGGCCTCCCGCGTCTCCAGCTCGGCGGCCACCTGCTTGTGTACGGCATTGCGGGCCAAGTGCCACACGGTCTTATCGACGTCGTTCCGGATCTTATGTGCCGCAGGGACATTCACCGACGTTGCCTTCTTCAGCTGCGAAATCAGCTTCGACTTCAGCGGCTCGTCGAGGGCGAACCCCACAAACGCCGACGCAGTCCTGATGGTTGGTTGGACCATTGCCGCGTTGGGACGCTCCATCGCGGTCCGCAGCGTCGGCATCGGCCTCGGTGTGAGTGCACTGGCGGGCTGGGTGATGATCGCGTGGATCGCCGTGCATGGACTCTTCGGAGCGTGACCTGACAATGTCGTGGGAACTGGAGCACACCAAGCGGCGCGGCTTCAACCGTCGCGCCGGATCGCCCGTCGCCGTGATCGGGTTCGTGCTCGGTCTGCTGGCGATGTCCAACGGCGTTTTCCTCTACTACTGGTTGTTTGCACCGGTCGCGCCGCTGGCCGTGACAGTCGTCTTCGCGATCACGTCGGTGTTCGCGGGTAAGTATTCGGAGCGCGTCGCTCAAGTGGCCGACGGCGCGCTGGCGGCGACAGTGTTCGCGGTGGTTTTCGCGCTGGTGGGGGTCGTCGCGTTGGCGAACTGATCGGCTACCGCTTAGTAATGCAACTGGTCGTTCACCACCCGCACGCCGGAGTGGCGCAGCGAGTAGATCGGATGCATCAAGACCGGGTACCGGCAGTGCGGGCAGGACTCCTGTGACTGGTTCAACGACGAGAACGTCAGGTGGTGGCACGCCGCACACCGGACGATGTAGAAGGCGCCAATCCAATTGAGCAGTCCGAGGTAGATCGCCGCGGTGGCGGCGGTCGCCAGAACCGCGATGAGACCGATGGTGAAAACCTCTTCAACCGTCATGAACCTCAACCTCCAAACCCTTCTTGACGTGGCCACGGTAGGTGCGAACCCTGTGAGCGGCCTGTGCGCCGAGTCTGCTTTGTGCGAGATCTGGGCGAACCGTCGCACACAAGCTCAGGTACGGCGGTCCTGTCGCGCCCGCTTGAACACCTTCACCAGATCCTTGCCCCGAATCCCGTTGCGTTCGGCCTTGCGCAGGGCGTGCACAACGACGGGACAACGTTTGCAACGCGGCTTGCTGCGGCAGCATTTCTTCTTGGGTTTGAGGTCGAGGAGCTTGCTGGGTTTCAAGTGACGGGCATCTCTCGTTTTCGTGATTAGCCGACCGCACTGCGACAATTACCAGCGTGGATTTCCGGAACGTCGCCATCGTGGCACACGTCGATCATGGGAAGACGACCCTCGTCGACGCGATGCTGCGGCAGTCGGGCGCGCTGACCCATCGCGGTGACGACACCGTTGAGCGCCTGATGGACTCCGGTGATTTGGAAAAGGAAAAGGGCATCACGATCCTTGCCAAGAACACCGCGGTGCACCGGCAACACCCCGACGGCAGCATGACGGTCATCAACGTCATCGACACGCCGGGCCACGCCGACTTCGGCGGCGAGGTCGAGCGCGGGCTGTCCATGGTCGACGGGGTGCTGCTGCTCGTCGACGCCTCCGAGGGACCGCTGCCGCAGACCCGCTTCGTGCTGCGCAAGGCACTGACCGCACACCTGCCCGTGCTCCTCGTCGTCAACAAGACCGACCGCCCGGACGCTCGGATCGCCGAGGTCGTCGAGGAGAGCCACGACCTACTGCTCGACGTCGCGTCCGACCTCGACGACGAGGCGGCCAAGGCCGCCGAACACGCGTTGGGCCTGCCGACCCTCTACGCCTCCGGACGTGCCGGGGTGGTCAGCACCACCGAGCCCGCCAACGGCCAGATCCCCGACGGCGACAACCTCGATCCGCTGTTCGACGTCTTACTCGAGCACATCCCGCCGCCGAGCGGGGACCCCGAAGCTCCGCTGCAGGCATTGGTGACCAACCTCGACGCGTCGGCGTTCCTCGGCAGGCTGGCGTTGATCCGCATCTACAACGGCCGGCTACGCAAGGGCCAGCAGGTCGCGTGGATGCGCGAGGTCGACGGCGCGCCGGTCATCACGAATGCCAAGATCACCGAGTTGCTTAGCACCGAGGGCGTCGACCGCACACCCACCGATGAGGCGATCGCCGGGGACATCGTCGCGGTCGCGGGAATGCCCGAGATCATGATCGGCGACACGCTGGCCGACCCCGACCACGCGCATGCGCTGCCGCGGATCACGGTCGACGAGCCGGCGATCTCGGTGACGATCGGGACGAACACCTCTCCGCTGGCCGGCAAGGTGTCCGGGCACAAGCTCACCGCCCGCATGGTCCGCAACCGTCTCGACCAGGAACTGGTCGGCAACGTGTCCATCAGGGTCGTCGACATCGGTAGGCCCGACGCCTGGGAGGTGCAGGGCCGCGGCGAGTTGGCGCTGGCCGTGCTCGTCGAGCAGATGCGCCGCGAAGGCTTCGAGCTGACGGTCGGCAAGCCGCAGGTGGTGACCCGCACCATCGACGGCGCGCTGCACGAACCGTTCGAGGCGATGACCATTGACTGCCCTGACGAGTTCGTCGGCGCGATCACGCAGCTGATGGCCGCCCGCAAGGGCCGGATGGAGGAGATGGCCAACCACGCCGCGGGGTGGGTGCGGATGGACTTCATCGTGCCCAGCCGCGGGCTGATCGGCTTCCGGACCGACTTCCTCACGCTGACCCGCGGCACCGGCATCGCCAACGCGGTGTTCGACGGGTACCGCCCATGGGCGGGCGAGATCCGGGCCCGGCACACCGGATCGCTGGTCTCCGACCGCACCGGCGCCGTCACCCCGTTCGCGATGATCCAGCTGTCCGATCGCGGCACCTTCTTCGTCGAGCCCGGCGACGACACCTATGAAGGGCAGGTCGTCGGCATCAATCCGCGGGCCGAGGATCTCGACGTCAACGTCACCCGCGAGAAGAAGCTCACGAACATGCGTTCCTCGACCGCCGATGTCTTCGAGACGCTGGCCCGGCCGATGGAGCTCGATCTCGAACAGGCGATGGAGTTCTGCGCCCAGGACGAATGCGTGGAGGTCACCCCCGAGATCGTGCGGGTGCGCAAGGCCGAGCTGGGCGCCACGTCGCGGGCCCGCGCCCGGTCACGGGCCAAGGCCCGCGGCTAGCTTCGCCGGCCGCATTGGACGAGGCAACAGTTGAGCCCCCGCCATGTAGGAGGGGGCTCAACTGCCGGGCTGCTACTTCTTGGCGTGCTTGCCGGCCTTCGTAGCCGTTGAGTGGCTGCCTGTCGACCCCTTCGTCCCCTGGTCGTGTGACCCCGCCGCGGTCGAGTTGGACCCGTTGCCGGTCGGCGCCCGATGCTTCGGACCTGAGGTCGGCGTGCCGGTTTTCGCCGAGGTGCCGGCGGACGCTCCGGTGTCGGAACTGGTGTCGTCCGTCTTGCCTGTAGTGCTCTCGGCGGTGTCACCCTCGGTGGGGGCGGCGGTGTCACACTTAGTTGCGTCGGCGGTGTCGCCTGCCGGGGCGGTCGTCGTCACCTTGGTAGCTGCCGGGGCGGCTACCTTGACCGTCGGAGCGGTCGACAGGGTGACCGATTTAGACGGCGCTGCTGGTAGCGCCGCAGGGGCGGCCACCGTGGAACTCTGACGGGAGGCCTGCTGCTGGCGCGCCAATGCTTTCAGGAGCTCGGCCGTCGTGACCGCCACCTCCAGTGTTTTGGCTTTGGTGAGGTCATCGGGCGCCGACGGTGCTTGCCATTGCGCCACCGCCGTAATGTCGCCGTTGAGGAACTGCTGTCGGCACTGGCCTCGCCGAATCTTGCCACTCGAGGTCGTCGGAATCGACAAATGATCCACCAAGACCACGGAGTGCGCCTGGATTCCATAG
>JAVRPG010000534.1:0-8096 GCA_032162325.1 Mycobacterium sp.
CGCGTCTGCGATGGCAACTGCCTCGGTGGCGCGCCCCGCATCCGCGGATATGGCAGCAAGCGTCCACGCTATTTCAGCGTCGACGACGGCGGGCAGGTCGTCTAACGCAAGGTCTTTCGACGCTTCCATCGCCAGAGCCGGCTGATCCATTGCGAACCAGTACACCGTGAGGAAGGCGTCGATATAGCCGCGAGCCTCCGGTGATGTGGCGTGCGCCGCGTCGTCGATGAGCTCTTTAGCGCGCGCCGGGTCGGCAAGCACCCAGAGCATGTTGCTGGCCTGCAGAAAAGTGGATCTGGCATGGTCGCCCTCGGTCAACTCGCTGGTGCGAAGCTCGGCGAGCACCGTGTCCGCCTCCTCGCCATGGCTGAGCCACGACAGTGCATGCGCGCGAACAAAGTTCGCTTCCGGTCCCGCTCCGGCGCGGTTTGCCGCTTCCGCGAGTCGATCGGCGAGCGGCAGATCCGCCAGCCCCACCGCGCCGTAGGCTGCCCTAACGAGCAGGTCGGCGTCGGGCGTCAGGTCGGAGTCGAGACTCAATGTGGCGCGGCGAACCACGAGTCGAACGTCGTCGCGGTCGTCGGATGCGGCCAGTTCGGCGGCGACCAGTCCGCGCAGCCGCCGCAGCCGGGTGGGTGCCGCGCGTTTCCTGCGCACCTCACCGTAAAGCGGATGCGCCACGCGCACCTCTACACCGCCAACGACGGACTCAAGCGCGATGAGGCCACGCGTGTCCGCCTCCTCGACCGCCGCCGGACCGGTGATCCGCGTCAGGGCCGCCAGCTCGATAGGCTCCCCGACAGCCAGCGCATCGATCACATCGGCAACCGGCGCGGGCAGGTCCCCGATGCGCGATTCGATCAGCTCGACCAGACCGGGCGCCACGATCGGATCACCGGTCCACCCCCAGTACCCGTGCTGCATTTCGAGCCGACCGTGGGCGGCCTCCTGCTCGACGATGTTCCGCAGAAATAAGGCGTTGCCGCGAGTCAGCGTCCACAGCCGCTGAGCGGCATCCGGATCCACGGATCCGCCCAAGGTGGCCGATAACAGCGTGGTCGTTTCGTCGAGCGGCAAAGGCTGCAGATCGAGCCGGTCGAACTCGCCACCGCTCCAAATCTCCTCTACCGCGGCGGGAATCGGTTCACCGTCGCGCACAGTGAGCACCATTTTCGCCGCGCCGCGCTGCACGATCTGCTGCACAACGAATGTCGACAGATCGTCGAGCCGATGCACGTCATCGACAGCGACCACCACCGTGGTGCCCGCGGGCGCCTCCGTCAGCGACTCGATCACCCCGCGCACCAGCTGAACGGTGTCGGTGACACCCGACTGCGCCCAGACGGTGAAAGCACCGAGCGGAAGTGTCCGCGCCGAAGATGTGCCGACCGCCCACCGGCCTTCGCATCCCCGCGACACGGCGGCCGACAGCGCCTCGCGGGCGATGCGGCTCTTCCCCACACCTGCCGCCCCGCCGACCACGATCCCGGAAACGTCCGAAGCCACGATTGCGGCCTCGATAGCACGCATCTCTTCCGAGCGGCCGGTCAACGGCCACAACAAGCGCATCCCAAAAGCGTAGGAGCGCCGACAGCACCACACAGACAAAACGAATGCTTTGGCGAAACGCGGCACGCGGCCTATTGACTACTCATACTCGTGTCCTCGGCCGAATCGTGTTTGCCCTCTCCACCAACGCGATGCGCTCCCACACGCCGGTCGTCTGATGCGCCAGCGCACGATAGTTGCGTTCCAACCCGGTCCGGATGCCCGCTTCGTCGAAAGCGGCACCGAGCAGTCTCGTGGCTGTGTTGTTGTTTCCCGCCAGCAGCCAGTCCAAGGCCGCGCCGAGCACCCTTAGCCGAATCGATGCCCGCTTGGCGGGCGATTCCACATCCAGTGCTGACGTGCGTTTCCCTGCCTCGACCAGAGTCTGCTCGTCCAGATCCGCGGGTGTTCGGCCGGCGAGCAGGATCTCGATCGCCGTCGCGCCCGCGGCGGTGAAATGCGCCGACTCGCGGGGGACCTGGTCCAGCGCCGCGATCGCGCCGGCCCGGTCTCCCGCTCGGGCCCGCTGCCTCGCAAGCCCGAACGCGGCGCTGACTTTAGTGTGGTCGGTGCGCCACACCGTCTCGTAGTAGCGTGCCGCGTCGTCGGACGCGTCGCGCAGTTCGGCGGTGGCTGCGATCGCCAGTTTGGGGCCGAGCTCGCCAGGCAGCTTTGCCAGCACTTCATCGAAATCGACTGCGGCCCTGTCGAATTCGCCCTGCAACAGTGCACACTGTGCGCCGTACCAGGCCAGCCTCCAGTCTCCGGGTATCACCGAATGCAGCTCGGCAAGCCGTTTCCGGGCATCCTCAGGCGCGCCCATCTCGAGTGACGCGCGGACCAGTCGCAGCGGGATTTCGATGGAGGAACTGTTGCGCTGGTGCGTGCCGCCCCTGGCCAGGGTGAGCGCCTGTTCGAGTTGCGCGGGAGGTGTGCCGCTCGTCGTGGCGAGCACTGAGGCGCCGGGATCGTTCGGGTCGACCACGGGGACGGGCAGTGCCGCGATCACCTCGGCGGCGTCCACCGCCACGTCCAGCCCTGCGCCGTAGACAGCGCGCTGGGGGCTGAAGTAGTTCGACATCCGCGGCTTCTCCGTGCCGTCTTCGGCGGCCGCGATCTCGAACAGCACCCCGGTCAGCTGATCGGCCATCTCCGCCATGGACGAGAATCGTTGCTCCGGATCGGGATCGGTCGCGCGAACGATCGCCCGGTACAACGATTCATGTCGCGCGAGTACCGGCACCGTGTCGGGTCCGGGTAGCTGATCGACGAACCGTCCACGCTCCTCTGGAACATCCATCACGAGTACGGCTAGCGTCCGGCCTACCGTGTACACGTCGGTGGCTTCGGTGGGGCCGGTATCGGCGATCTCGGGCGCCTGGTACCCGCGGGTCCCGTAGATGACACTGTCCTCATCGTCCATGGCGACGACCGCGCCGAGGTCGATGAGCTTGACCTGCTCATCGGTATGCATCACGTTGTCCGGCTTGAAGTCGCAGTAGGCAAGTCCTTGCGTGTGCAGGTAGTCGAGTGCCGATGCGATCTCGACGATATATGCGACCGCCCGGTCCGCGGGGAGGGGAGCGTTGCGGGCCTTGCGGATCTGCTTCAGCGTCGTGCCGCCGACGTACTCCATCACGATGTAGCCGACCGGAACGCCGTCGCTGTCGGCATGCTCGACGAAGTTGTAGATCTGGACGATGTTCGGGTGTTGCACATCCGAAAGGGCGGAGACTTCGGCTTTGGCGGCTGCCATCGCGTCGGCATCGCCGGAGTTCAGCAAGCCCTTGATCACCACCCAGCGATCGCGCACGTTGCGGTCAATCGCCAGGTATATCCAGCCGAGTCCGCCGTGTGCAATGCATCCCTGCACATCGTACTGGCCGCCCAGCAAGTCGCCGCGAGAAAGCTTGGGAACGAACGAGTATCGCGTCCCGCACTCGGGGCAGAGGCCCTCTGTGGGCCCAGGTTTGCGATCCCGCCCTCTGCCGACAGGTGCGTTGCAATCGGAGTTGCCGCAGAATCGGTTGGCTTCCGGCACCTGGGGGTTGGTCAGTATCGCGGCGGCTGGATCACCCGTCGGTATCCGCGGCATCTTGACCACTCCGGCACCGAGGCGGCCGCGAACGCCTGCAGATTTCGACCCGCCCGTGCGGACCGTTCGCGCCGATTGAGAGGTCCCACGGGTCTGCGGCATCGCCGTTGTCGACGCGGGCGATGCACCGGTCGCGGGGGCGGAGCCGCAGACGTCGCAGCTGCCGGCGACGACCCTCCCACCGCATTCCGGTTCGGCACACCTCATGTGGTCTTTGCCCGCTTCTCCGCGATCATCTCGGTCATGATTAGTCCTGGTAGCGGGCCGCCGGCGGCCCGGGCGACGGTCCGAGGAGGCTTTGCAGCCGGGCCTCGTACAAGCGCTTCCAGGTTCCGTCGACGCGCATCTGCTCGAGGACACCGTTGACGAATCGAACCAGGTCGCTGTTCTCCAGATTGATTCCGACGCCGTAGGGCTCGTCGCCGAGGCTGTCACCGACGATTTCGACGTTCGGATCCTGGTCCTTGAGCCCGGCCAGCACGGAGTCGTCGGTGCTGATCGCATCGACCTGTCCCTGTTGCAGCATTACCAGGCAATCGGTCCAGCTGGTCACGGCTATGACCGTCGGCTTGGAGTCGAGCGCAAGCAATGTCGCCAACGAGGTCGTGCCCGTGACCGCACAGACCCGTTTGCCCGAAAGCGCGGCGGCAGAATCGATTCCCGAACCCTTGACGACGAGGATCTTCTGATGGGCGGTGAAGTACGTCGTAGAGAACGCGACTTTCTTCTTGCGCTCGCAGGTGATCGAGTACGTCCTGACCACCAGGTCGACTTCACCCGACTGCAACGCCGATTCCCGTTCGCCCGCTTCGACCACCCGCAAATCGATGCGATCCGGGTCACCGAAGGTGGCGCGCGCGATCTCGCGTGCGACGTCGATGTCGAACCCTTCCAGCTGGCCCGTCGAAGGGTTCCGCTTTCCGAACAGAGTCGTGTTCTGGTCGACGCCGACGATGAGCCGTCCCCGGTCGGCGATCGCCGCCATCGTCGAACCGGGTGGCATGGCGCCCGGCGCAGGCTGTGGACCGGGGCGCAAGCTCGCTTCGCGATCACCGCAGTCGGCGTTTTCCGCCTGCGACACGGTGCTCGTGACTTCTTCCGCACCAGACGGCAGCGCCTCGACCGGTGCGATCGTCACCGACGGCGGCGGTATCGACGCGGATCCACATCCAGCGATCGCCAGCGTAAATACGAACAGCGCCATCACGATTCGAGCTCTCATAGGAACTCCTTGAGTCGCGGCCACAGGCCGACGACGGCCGCCGCCGCGGCGACGACCATCAGCACGAGCGTCCCCGTTGGGCTCCACGCCAGCCATGCACCCGCTGCGGAAACGCGATCACGCAACGTGGCACGCGTTCGCTCGATCTCGTCACGCAAGCTACGTTCGACGGCGGCGAATTGCGTTGCAGAACCGTCCGGTTCGGTGCCGATCGCCTGCGCAACCGCGCCAAGGTAATCGCCACTCTGGTAGATCTCCACTTGCTTGCGGTGACTCTCAGTCCATTTCGCGACACCGTCTGCCGCAGCCGACGGCTCCGTGCCGAGCAGCGTGCGCAGCTGGTCGATGTGGTCGGTGAACGACTTTTCGCCGGCAGTGATGTCGCCACGCTCGATCAGCTGCAAGGTCTCGTCGGTCCGGGCCTGCTGTGCCAGGATGCGAGCCTTCGCGAGCTGGTCGAACCTCGCCGTGCCCTCGGTTCGGCTGTGCTCGATGACGCTTGCCGCCAAGCGGGTGGCGACGACGATCGATCCGATCACCAGCAGCACCACGGCCGCCGCGACGACAAGCCCGATATTGAACTGTCGGTTCGTGCGGCGAATGAGCATCGCCGAGCCGACACCAATCACCACCAGGACGACCACGAGCAGTACGAGAGCGACCGTGGGTGTCGTGCCGACCGCGCGCTGGTCTTCGTCGACCGTCGCAAGATTGCTTGCGTAGATCCTCTCGGCGCCGGGAAGCAGCGCGGTCCGCATCAACGACGACGCTTCCCGCAAGTACCCGGACCCGATCGCGAACCCCTGCCGGTTGTTGGCGCGCGCCGACTCGACCAGCCCCGTGTACGCAGCCAGTTGCGCCGATATGTCCGCCATCGCAGCGCGGGTATCCACGTCGGTCGCTCCCGCGGCCGAGTCCGCCAGTGCCTCTGATGCATCAGCCAACGCTGTCCGATAACGCTCCTGATTTGCGGTTGTCTCGATCCCGCCGGAGAGGTACGCGGATGCTGCGGCGGCATCCGCGGCCGACAGCGCGGCGTACAGGTTCTGCGCCGCGTAGGCGAGCGGCTCTGACCGGTCGAGAACGGCGTGGCTCCCGTCGATCCGGCCGTCGAGCTGAGCCCCGCACACCAGCCCGGCGATCACGCAGCCCGCCGCGACGGCGATCGCAATGATGCCGACGACACCAGGCGTGGTTCGGGCAAAGCGTCGCAGCCACGACGCAGAAGCCCGCGCGTCAAGCGTGCGGGGAGTGCCCATATCGCTCACCACCCCCCTCCCCCGCCGCGATCGTAACCGCAGGGGGTGATGAAAACGCCCAAACGGACGTGTGGCAGAAAAAGTGCGAGTAGATCGCTGCAGAACGTCGATTCCGACGAGCTGAGCTAAGCCAGATATGTGCCGTGGCCCTCGCGGACCAAACCGTCGCCGTCGAAGGTCAGCACCTCGTTGACCGGTTCACCACGATGGTTGCGGTAATTGATCACCAACGTCGACTCGCCGCGGTAGACGCCGACGACATCGAAGTGCAAATCCGGCAATGTCTTCAACGCCGTCGTCCAGTAATCCCGTAGCGCGGCCTTGCCCCGCACCACTCCCCCGCTCTCGGGCACCACGCGCGCGGCCACCGGCGAGGTGAACACGATATCGTCGCGGAAGTGGTCGAGCACTGTCTCGATATCGTGAGCGTTCCAGGCCCGCACCCACTGGTCCGCATAGTTCTTCGGGTCGGGAGTTGGCATGACAGTTAGCCTTTCACGCTCGCCCAGAAATCGCATTGGTGCTCTTGTTCGAACGTCGTGACGACGCGGCTGCCGTCGGGCTGTAGCGACAAGAACTTGCCCCGCCCGGGGTCATCGCCGATCTCTGGCCACTCCGGCTGGCCGGGGGCGTTCGGCGAGCCCGTGGCAACGAAGTGGCTCCAATAGTCGATCATCTGGTCAGACAGCGCACGCTGGCCGGAGTTCAGCGGCGGCGCACCGCCGACGTCGAAGAGGTATCGCAGCTCCAGCGAATGGCTGGCACCGAGCGGGAATGGCAACTGCCGCAACGACTCCGGCGCAGGAGCGTTGCGGTCGTTGAACTCGTATGCATATACCGGTTCGTCCTCGGCCAAGTCCTCCGACATCCGGTCGGTTACGCAGGCGAATACCGCGTCTGTGATCGCCGCCGAAAACGCAAGTGGTGCACTGCCGTCGAAGCGCTGCAGCGGATAGTGCTCACCGACCACGGTGGCGTTGTCGCCCCAGCTTTCGGTAAGCAGCCGCGGGTAGTTCTCGGGGGTGAACGTTTCCCCCAGCCGGATCATCCACGTAGCGAGGAACAGCGTCGCCTCATCGCGGTTGCTGCCGATCAGCACCGGCACCCGGGCGGCGCGACCGTCGGCGAACCCGCTGATCGGATCGACCGGCAAGGCGTCTGTCCCGGTGATCGGCCCCGTCAACAGGAGGTCCTTGCCGAAACGGAAGTAGTACGGCGGCTTGTGCAATTTGTCGGCCGCTAGATCGCGCAGGCATTGCGCTGCGGTCGCCCGATTGCCGCAGCCCGCCTCCGACGCATAGGTCAGGCTGTCGTTCTCCGCTGTCGTCCGTGTGCCCTGCGCCTGGCACGGAGCGCTATGAATGATCGCGGCGCGGAACAATCCCGCCGAGGCGGGGGCGACGAGGTGATCGCACACCGACATGCCACCGGCGGATTCGCCTGCCACTGTGACTTTGCCGGGATCGCCGCCGAAGTTGGCGATGTTGTCGCGCACCCAGCGCAATGCCGCCTGCTGGTCGGCCAACCCGTAATTGCCCACCTGGCCTGCCGGGCCCAGCGCCGGATGCGCCAAGAACCCCAGCGCGCCGAGGCGGTAGTTGAAGGTGACGACGACGATGTCGCCCCGACTGGTCAGCCGTCGCGCGTCATAAACGTCGGCGCTGCCGTTGATGAATCCCCCGCCGTGGATCCACACCATCACGGGCCGGGCGTCCTTCGATCGCGGCGGCGTCCACACATTGAGGGTCAGGCAGTCCTCGCTGGTGGGATGGCCGCGGTCGGGGTCGTTCTCGCTGTCCTGGATGCAGCGCAGGCCCGGGCGGGTGGCATCGCGAAGTCCGGACCAGGGCTGCACAGGCGCAGGCGGCTGCCATCGCAAGGGCCCGACGGGCGGTGCGGCATAAGGGATTCCCGCGAACAATCGGTGATCCGGAGCGACAACGCCCCGAACCGCGCCCGAAGCGGTTTGCAC
>JAVRPG010000535.1:0-3168 GCA_032162325.1 Mycobacterium sp.
AGCCACCCGGACGTCAACAACTTCTTCACCAGCCTCCGTGGGCTGCCGAACGAGGAACTTCGCGGCAAGGTCCAGACCTATATGGACGCAAACCCTCAGGTTGAAACCGAGATCAACGGGATCCGCCAGCCTGTCACCGAACTGAGGAATCGCTGCGACGCCCCAGCCCCTTTAGAGGGGTAATGACCTGAGCGGGGCCACGCCGCACAACCGTCTTCGGCTAGATACGCCAATCACGCCGGTGAGGAGACAACAAAGATGACTCAATGGACACGGTCATGGGCCGTCGCGGCGGCGACCGTCTTCGCCCTCGCGGCCGTCCCCGGGGCGATCGTCACCATTCACGCCCCCGGGATCGCAAACGCCGACGTGTGCGTGAGCGGCGGCCGACGGGTATCTGTGAGTGGCTGCGCGAACATCGCCGACGCAGTTGCGCCTTACGTTCCGCCGCCCGCCTACTACGCGCCCATGCCGTACGACCCACCGCCGCCCCCGAACGTCAGCGGGTGCGTTAGCTACAACGGCCGGTGGGTCAACGCCGCCGGGTGCAATTAGGCCGGTTGCTGATCGCCAGCCGAATCACATGGGCAGGCCGACGAGTTTAGTCGTTGGTGGGTCGCGCGTGCGACGTGGTTCCCTTGCAACGCAAGGGCGTTACTAATTGTCGATCATGCGCAGATGCGTCTTCGCCCAGACAAACAAAGTAGCGATATCACCGAACCGATCACGGATCACACGAGCCTCGGCCCGCCGGGCTTACCGCCGGTTCCCCGGCCCATGCGAATGTCGGGATCGATCGGCCGGCACGTCGAGGACTTGTCGGCCAGACTCACCGACCTCGCCCTGCTTCTTGTGGGCACGCCGGCACGCGAACGCCAGCGCACCGGGGGCGCTACGTGGGCGCGTTGGCGGGCTGGAACACCCCGGAGCCGTCCGCGTCTTCTTCGGCGCGGATGACGTGAACCACGGCGTTGATCAGCGCCAGGTGGGTGAACGCCTGCGGGAAGTTGCCCAGGTGCCGCCCGGTGCGCGGTTCGATCTCCTCCGCGTACAGATGCAGCGGGCTCGCGAACGACAGCAGCCGCTCACACAGGTGTTTGGCCCGGTGGATCTCGCCGATCTCGACCAACGCCGACACCAGCCAGAACGAGCAGATGGTGAACGTGCCCTCCTCGCCGGACAGGCCGTCGTCGGTCTCCTCGACGCGGTACCGAAGCACCAACCCGTCCACGGTCAGCTCGTCGGCGATGGCCAGCACCGTCGCGCGTAACCGCGGGTCGTCGGCCGGCAGGAACCGGGTCAAAACCGCCAGCAACAGCGAGGCGTCCAGCGCGTCGCTGCCGTAGCGCTGGGTCAGCACCCCGCGAGAGTCCACACCGTTGGCCAGGATGTCGGCCTTGATCTCCTCGGCGATGGCGCGCCACTCCTGGGTGTGCTTCGTCCAGCCATGAAGCTCGGCCAGCTTGGAACCACGATCCAGCGCCACCCAACACATGATCTTCGACGACGTGAAGTGCTGGGGCTCGCCACGCACCTCCCAGATCCCGCGGTCGGGTTCCTTCCAGTGTTTGATGGCCTCCTCGACCTGTTGCTTCAGCACCGGCCACAACGTCTCCGGAATCTGCTCGCGCGACCTGGCGTGCAGATACACCGAGTCCAGCATCGAACCCCAGACGTCGTGCTGCTGCTGGTTGTACGCGCCGTTGCCGATCCGCACCGGGCGCGCATTGTCATAGCCGGACAGGTGATGCAGTTCTTCCTCGACCAGGCTGCGCTCCCCGCCAACGCCATACATCACCTGCAGCGATTGGCGCTCACTGTCGTACGCGCCGGACACGTCGGCGATGAACGAGAAGAAATCGTCGGCCTCGCGATCGAGGCCGAGGGTGTAGAGACCCCACAGCGCGAACGTGGAGTCCCGAATCCAGGCATAGCGATAGTCCCAGTTGCGTTCGCCCTGAGGGGTTTCCGGCAGCGACGTCGTGCTCGCCGCCAATAGCGCTCCGGTCGGCGAGTACGTCAACCCCTTCAGCGTGAGCGCGCTGCGCTGCAGGTACGACCGCCACGGGTGATCCGGGAAGTTGCCGATGTTGATCCATTGACGCCAGCACTCGCTGGTCCTCCACATCTTGTCGGCGGCCTCGTCATAAGTCTGGGCCGAGGGATTCTTCGAAAAGCTCAACGCGACGAACACGTCGTCGCCCTCTTTCAGCCTGGTGCGAGCCCGCGCCTGGCGGCCCTCCAGCCCGATGCGCAGGTTGGTCGTCAGCCGCAGCGTCGGGTGCGCATCCGGATTGGTGCTGGCCCGCGCGACGGCTTCCCCATAGCCACTGGCCGAGTATTCCCAGCCGGCGCTGACCCGGTTGTAGTCGAACGCCGGCTCGCAGTCCATCACCAACTCGACCGTGCCGCTCACGCACCGGACGGTGCGTAGCAGCGTGTGCTCGGCGTCCCAGTCCATCGGTATGCGGCGATGCGTCCGCGACCGCGTCTCGATGTCGTGCCACGGGCCCATCACCATGGTGTCGCGGACGATCATCCAGCCGGTGTGGGTCTGCCAGGTGGTCTCCAGGATCAGGCTGCCCGGCAGGTAACGCCTGGCGGCAGGCACCGAGACGCCGTAGGGGCTGATCCGGAAGTGCCCGGCGCCGCGATCCAGGATCGCCCCGAACACGCTGGGCGAATCGGGTCGTGGCGCGCACAGCCACTCCACCGATCCACTCGAGGAGATCAGGCAGGTGTTCTCGCAGTCAGACAGGAACGCATAGTCGGCGATCGGCGGGAACGGATTCCGCAAACTGCTCGACGCGTATGGCGCCGGGGCGGTCGCGTTGAGCTGCACCGCGGCGCCGTTCTCGTCGGCGGGCGTCGCATGCTGCAGGACCATCTCGACATCATCGACCGCCGACCCGTCCCGCGCAGGCGATTACGCGGTACCCGGCCAGCGGCCGCCGATGCCGAGCAGTCGGTTAGAGCTCGACTTCGTCAAGCCGACCAGTGCCGACGTCGAAGATGAACCCGCGCAGGGATTCGTGTCTAGTGACAAACGGGCTCGCTTCAATGCGGCGCAGTGACTGACGCACGTCTTCTTCGATATCGGGGAATGCCTCGGCGGCCCATTCCGGTTTGATGCCGGTCTCGTCCTGGATGGCGCGTTTGAACTCGTCG
>JAVRPG010000536.1:0-2809 GCA_032162325.1 Mycobacterium sp.
CGATGTACTCGGCGATCCCCGCCGACGGCGTGTACGCGGCGTGGTTCACCGTCCTGGGACACGGCCCGATCACCGGCACCGTCGTCCCCGGCGAGCGGTATCAGGCCGCGGTCTCGGTGGGCACCAACCCGACGTTCTCCGGTCGCACCCGCACCGTGGAGGCATTCGTCCTCGACACCACCGCCGACCTGTACGGCCAGCACGTCGCGGTGGACTTCGTCGCCCGCATCCGTGGCCAGGAGAAATTCGCCCACGTCGAGGACCTGGTGGCGACGATGGGCGACGACACCGCGCACGCCCGCACGATTCTGTCCGCGCATTAGGCAGCGAGTTCGACGATTTCGCAGCTCAGCTACCGCGCTGCTAGACTGCTCGCCGACCCAGCGTGTGCTGCAGTTCGCGGTGGCCACGCCTAGAAATCCAGTTCGCGGACCGATTTGATGGAGTTAATTCGTGGCGCTCACTGCCGAACAGAAAAAAGACATTCTGGGCCAGTACGGCCTGCATGACACCGACACGGGCTCCCCGGAAGCGCAGGTCGCGCTGCTGACCAAGCGGATCGCCGACCTGACCGAGCACCTCAAGTTGCACAAGCACGACCACCACTCCCGGCGCGGGCTGCTGCTCCTGGTCGGCCGGCGGCGTCGGCTGCTCAAGTACGTCGCCCAGGTCGATGTGGAGCGCTACCGCTCCCTGATCGACCGGCTTGGCCTGCGTCGCTGAACGACTTCACCCTGTGCGTGGAGGCCATGTCCTAGCGGGCCGGATTAGGAGTCTGGTATCTGCTGCGATGTAAGATGTCCGTGTTCGCCAGCCATTTGGTGCGAACGACTTGGGTGCGGTTTTCGCAGTTCCGCGAGCACCGCTCCCGCGTGTCACGTCAGGACCCGCCTGATCGCGCGGTCTTCGGTAGTGGTTGCCGGGTTCCCCCTATCTTCAGGGGCCGAGTCCGACAGCTTCGATCGATGGCCGTAGCCGCATCAAGGCCGGTGGTTCATACGCTGTGACGACGCGAAACAGCTGAACAGTGAATCAGAGAGGCCATACGGACGTCCATGTCTGTAGTTGAAATTGAAGACGGCGTATACGAGTCCAGCGCCGTGATCGACAACGGGAGCTTCGGCACCCGCACCATCCGCTTCGAGACCGGGCGGCTCGCCCAGCAGGCCGCCGGCTCCGTCGTCGCCTATCTCGACGACGAGACCATGCTGCTGTCGGCGACCACCGCCAGCAAGAACCCCAAGGACCACTTCGACTTCTTCCCGCTCACGATCGACGTCGAGGAACGGATGTACGCCGCTGGGCGCATCCCCGGCTCGTTCTTCCGCCGGGAGGGCCGCCCGTCCACCGACGCAGTCCTGACTTGCCGGCTGACCGACCGGCCGCTGCGCCCGTCGTTCGTTAGCGGCCTTCGCAACGAGATCCAGGTCGTCGTCACCGTGATGAGCCTGGATCCCAACGATCTGTACGACGTTGTGGCCATCAACGCGGCATCGGCGTCCACCCAGCTCGCGGGCCTTCCGTTCTCCGGACCCATCGGCGCGGTGCGCGTCGCGTTGATCTCGGATGCTGGAAATACGGGGGCTACCTGGGTCGCATTCCCGACCGTCGAGCAGCTCGAGGGTGCCGTCTTCGACATGGTCGTCGCCGGCCGTGTGCTCGAAGACAACGACGTGGCCATCATGATGGTCGAGGCCGAGGCCACCGAGAACGTCATCGAGCTGATCGCCGGTGGTGCGCAGGCGCCGACGGAAGCCGTTGTCGCCGAAGGCCTCGAGGCCGCCAAGCCGTTCATCGCCACGCTGTGCGCGGCGCAGCAGGAGCTGGCCGATCGTGCGGCGAAGCCGACCGGCGAGTACCCCGTCTTCCCCGACTACGGCGACGACGTGTACTACTCGGTCGCCTCGGTGGCGACCGACGAGCTGTCCAAGGCTCTGACCATCGCGGGCAAGAACGAGCGCAACGACCGTACCGACGAGATCAAGGCCGAGGTGCTCGAGCGGCTGGCCGAGCAGTTCGCCGGCCGGGAGAAGGAGATCGGTGCCGCGTTCCGGTCGCTGACGAAAAAGCTTGTCCGCCAGCGCATCCTAGCCGACCACTTCCGCATCGATGGTCGTGGCATCACCGACATCCGTGCCCTCAGCGCCGAGGTGGCCGTGGTGCCGCGGGCACACGGCAGCGCGCTGTTCGAGCGCGGCGAGACCCAGATCCTCGGTGTCACGACGCTGGACATGATCAAGATGGCCCAGCAGATCGGCTCGCTTGGGCCCGAGACCTCCAAGCGCTATATGCACCACTACAACTTCCCGCCGTATTCGACCGGTGAGACCGGCCGCGTCGGGTCGCCCAAGCGCCGCGAGATCGGCCACGGCGCCCTGGCCGAGCGTGCACTGATGCCGGTGCTGCCCAGCATCGAGGAGTTCCCGTACGCGATCCGTCAGGTGTCGGAGGCGTTGAGTTCCAACGGTTCCACGTCGATGGGCTCGGTTTGCGCGTCGACCCTGTCGCTGCTCAATGCCGGTGTGCCGCTGAAGGCGCCGGTTGCGGGCATCGCCATGGGTCTCGTGTCTGACGACATAGAGACCGAAGGCGGTGGCACTGAGCGTCGCTTCGTGGCGCTGACCGACATCCTCGGCGCCGAGGACGCGTTCGGCGACATGGACTTCAAGGTCGCGGGCACCAAGGACTTCGTCACCGCGCTGCAGCTGGACACCAAGCTCGACGGAATCCCGTCGCAGGTGCTGGCCGGTGCGCTGTCGCAGGCCAAGGATGCGCGACTGACCATCCTCGAGGTGATGGCCGAGGCCAT
>JAVRPG010000537.1:0-2615 GCA_032162325.1 Mycobacterium sp.
GTGTTTGGGCAGGGTGCCCGCCGCGACGTCGGCCAGGGTCGTCTCCTCCAGCACCGAGCGCATGCTTCCCCGCAACGCCCGCCAGACGTCGGTCAACGCCGCAGTCGGACCGGAATAGGGCAGATCGCCCAACCCGATGTCGCGGACGCTGGCCAGCGGGCCGTCGATGCAGCGCAGTACATCGGCGATGCTGATTTCGGTGCCGGGGCGAGCCAATTCGTATCCACCGTCGCGACCGCGATGGCTGCGCACCAGCCGATCGTTGCGCAGGTCGGACAGGATGTCGACGAGAAACTGCGGCGGGATGCCCTGGGCGCTCGCCAGGTCGTCAGTCGTGACCCGCACGTTGTCATCGAGGGTCGCCAGCTGGACCATCGCCCGCACCGCGTACTCCGCCTTGGCCGACATCCGCATACTGGATCCTCCCACCGCGGCGCGACGACGATGCGGGCCGGGAAACGGCCCCGGGAGAAGTCGCGCGCTTGTTCAAGGTTACGGGCCGGGATCGCTCGAGCCGGTGACCGCCAACACCGCGTCGGCGTATTCGGGACGGCACACCACCAGGTCGGGCAGCAGCGGATCGGGCCGGTTGTACTCCAGCGGCGAACCATCGATACGCGAGGTGTGTAAGCCCGCCGCGCGGGCCACCGCGACCGGCGCCGCCGAATCCCACTCGTACTGTCCGCCGGCGTGCACGTACACATCGGCCAACCCCTGAATGACCGCGGCGACCTTGGCGCCTGCCGATCCCATCGCAACCAGCGTGCCGTCCAGGTGGTCGCGCACCTGCAGCGCGATCGCCGGCGGGCGGGTACGCGAAACCACAATCCGAGGCTCGCCGGCGTATGCCGGCGGCGGTGCGGGATCGGGCGTGGCTAACGTGACGCCCTGCGCCGGAAGCGCCACCGCGCCGGCGACTAAGTTGCCGGATTGCCACAGCCCGACGTGCACGGCCCAGTCCTGACGGCCGAGTTCGGAGAACTCCCGGGTGCCGTCCAACGGGTCAACGATCCACACCCGTTCGGAGTGCAACCGCACCGGGTTGTCGGCGCCTTCTTCGGACAGCACCGCGTCGCCCGGGCGTTCGCGGGTGAGCGCCTCCAACAGGTAAACGAGGGACCGCATGTCCCCCGCTGCCATTCGCACGGCTTTCGTTGCGTCGGCAAGCTCCTCGCGTACTGCGAGCAGCAGTTGGCCGGCTTCGGTGGCCAGCCGCGCCGCCACCTCGTGGTCGCTCACCCTCGCGACTCGATCACGTCGACGACTTGCTGCGCCAGTTCGTCGCAACTGCGGTCCGGAGTGAGCCGCACATCGGGGTTCTTCGGCCGCTGGTAGGGACTGTCGATTCCGGTGAAATGGGTGATCTCACCGGCACGCGCCTTTGCGTAGAGACCTTTGGGGTCGCGCCTTTCGCAGTCTTCGAGCGGGGTATCACAGAACACCTCGATGAAGTCGATCCCCGCGTCGGCATGCACGCGACGGGCCACCTCACGGTGCTCGGCAAGCGGGCTGATCGCCGGCACCAGCACGGTATGCCCGGAATCGGCGAGCAGCATCGCCACATGCGCCAGCCGGCGCAGGTTCTCGGCGCGGTCGGCCATGCTGAACCCAAGGTCGGCGTTCAAACCATGCCGCAGGTTGTCACCGTCGAGAACATAAGCTGGAACGCCATTTTCGAGAAGCCTCTGCTCGACCAGCATCGCCACCGACGACTTTCCTGAGCCCGACAGTCCGGTGAACCACACCGTACGTCCCCGGGACAGCCGGTCCGCCGCGGTCACCAGCGATTCGTGCCGCACGGTGTTGGGGCTTGACGTTCGGGCCGAAATGTCGCGCAACACCATGCCGGCAGCCACGGTCCCATTGGTGTTGGGATCGATCAGGATGAACGACCCGGTGCTGGCATTGCGGGTGTACTCGTCGAGCAGTAGCGGCACCTGGGTGCGCAGCGAGATACGGCCAAGTTCATTGAGCTGCAATGCCGTCGCGGCCTTGTCGCGATGCAGGGTGTTGACGTCGAGGCGGTAGTCGAGATCGCGGACGACGGCGCGGGTCGAGCGCGTGGTGTGCTGGATCGTGTAGCGCGCGCCTGGTGTCAGCTCCGACTCGGTCGTCAACCAGCAGACCATCGCGTCGATGTCCTGACCGACATAGGGACGGTTGTGCGGGCGGCAGATGAGGTCGCCGCGGCTGATGTCGATGTCGTCGGCGAGCTCGACGGTAACGGCCTGTCCGGCGAATGCCTCGGCTAGCTTGCGCCCGCCCGGACCCCAGACGGCCGAGACCGTCGTGGTGAAGCCGGAGGGCAGCACGGTGACCTCGTCGCCGGTGCGGACGACGCCGCCGGCGATCGTGCCCGCATAGCCTCGGAAATCATGCAGTCGTGCACTTGTTGCTTGCTGGGGCCGGATGACGTACTGCACGGGGAATCGCACGTCGATCAGGTTGCGGTCGGACGCGACGTGGAGCTCTTCGAGGAAGTGCAGCAACGAGGTGCCCTCGTACCAGGGCATCGCCGCGCTGCGTTGCACGACGTTGTCGCCGGTGAGCGCCGAGACCGGGATGAACGAGAGGTCGGGCACCTCGAGCTTCATCGCGAAGCGCCGGAAGTCCTC
>JAVRPG010000538.1:0-4959 GCA_032162325.1 Mycobacterium sp.
CCCGGCGCAGCACCGCGAACTCGTCGGGCGTGAGCTTGTTGCGCCACTCGTCGTCGGTGAGTTGCAGCTTGGGAGCTGGAGTCGTCATGCGTCCAGGCTAGCGATGTCCAGCACGATCCGGAATCGGGCGGCACCCGAAATCATCCGCTCGTATGCCTTGGGCGCGTCCTCCAGCGACATGACCTCGGTCATCGGCTTGATCCCGTGGCTGAGGCTGAACACCAGGTTGTCCTCGTTCTCGACCGGGGTCCCCGTCAGGCTGCCGACGATGGAGCGACCGCCGAAGATCAGATCGGTCGTCTGCACTTCGATCGGGTCGGTCGCCCCGCCCACAACGACAAGTTGGCCGCGGGGCGCCAATCCGCCGACCAGCGGCGACATCGAGGCGCCGCTCGCCGCGGTCGCGACGATGACTGCCGCTCCTCCCAGTTCCTGCAGAGCCGCACCGGGGTCCGTCGCCGCGCTGTCGATGTAGTCGTCAGCGCCCAATGACGTTGCGAGGTCGGCCTTGTCCCGGCCGCGGGCGATCGCGACGGTCCGGTATCCGAGCTGTTTTGCCTGCTGCAGGCCGATGTGGCCGAGACCGCCGATGCCCTGGATAGCGACTACGGCACCCGGGGGTGCGTCGGCGCCACGCAGCGCGTTGAACGTCGTGATCCCCGCGCACAACAGGGGAGCGGCCTCAATGGGATTCATCTCCTCGGGAACCCTGACCAGCCCGGTAGCGCGCGCGTACACCATTTCGGCGTAGCCGCCGTCCTCGGTGGTCCCGGGCTGGGGCTGATCGAGGCAGTTCACAAAATCGCCCCGCCGGCATTGCGTGCACTCGCCGCAGTGGCCGCCGAGGAAGCCAAGGCCAACGCGGTCGCCGACGCTCCACGCCGTCACGTCAGGGCCGACCGCGTCGACGACGCCGATGATCTCGTGGCCGGGGACGACCGGCTGGCTGGGATCGGGACGGATACCCTCCCCGGCGAGAAAATCGCTGTGGCACACCCCGCAGGCGAGGACACGTACGCGGACATGGCCGGGTTCGGGATCGACTATCTCGCGCTCGACCAGCTCGAATTGACGTTGACCCGTGACTTGAAAAGCGCGATACGTCGGCATGCAGACCCCTAGGTTTAGTTGGCTGGACTTAGCTATCGCTAACCGACAACCCGGCGTCGTGATTATTCATTCCTGGGCGGGCGCGGTATAGGCCATTTGGCCGATGTTTCCGGGTTGCTGTGGCCACACGCTGGTTAGCATGAGCCAGACCGACTGGAGCGACGTGGGCATGACCGAAATACTGCCGACGGGGATGGCGACGTTGCTTCTCGCCGACGTCGAAGGCTCCACCCGGCTCTGGGAGAGCCAATCGAAGGAGATGGCGGCGGCGGTGGCACGCCTCGACAAGGTGCTGACCGAAGTCGTTGGGCAGCATCATGGCGTTCGTCCCGTCGAGCAAGGCGAAGGCGACAGCTTCGTGGTTGCCTTTGCGCGCGCCAGCGATGCGGTGGCCTGCGCACTGCAGCTGCAGCTGGCGCCGCTTGCACCGCTTCGACTGCGAATCGGTGTGCACACCGGTGAGGTCCAGTTGCGCGACGAGGGCAACTACATGGGCCCGACGATCAATCGCACTGCGCGCCTGCGGGATCTGGCCCACGGCGGTCAGACGGTGCTGTCCGGGGTGACCTACGAGATGGTCGCCGAGCGACTCCCCGATGGGGTGTGGGTGCGCGAGCTCGGCACCCACCCCCTTCGGGACCTGCCGCGGCCCGAGCGGGTGGTTCAGCTGTGCCATCCAGATCTGTGCAACGAGTTTCCGCCGCTTAGGGTTGCGAAAGCCATTGCAGTGCAGAACCTTCCGATTCAGCTCACCAGCTTCGTCGGACGTGGTGCACAGATGGCCGACGTCAGTCTGCTTCTCGACGAGAACCGGCTCGTGACGTTGACGGGCGCGGGTGGCGCGGGTAAGAGCCGATTGGCGGTCGAGGTCGCCGCTCGGCTGACAACGCAAGTCCCCGACGGGGTGTGGTACGTCGACCTCGCGCCGATCACCCATGCCGACATGGTGCCGGTCGCGGTGGCGCGGGCGTTGGGCCTGCCCGACCAGCCGGGGCGCACGACCGACGACACGCTGATCCGGTTCATCGGTGATCGGCGTCTGCTTATCGTGCTCGACAACTGTGAGCACCTTCTGGATGTGACGGCATCGCTTGCGAGGCAACTCCTCGAGGCGTGTCCGGAATTGCGACTGCTGACGACGAGTCGTGAACCGATCGGGATTCCCGGTGAAGTGACCTTTTTGGTGCCGTCGCTGTCGCTGACCGACGAGGCGATCGACTTGTTCACGGACCGCGCCCGCCGCGCGCTTCCGGATTTCGCCGTCACTTGACGACAACGCCGCCACGGTGACTGAGATTTGTCGGCGACTCGACGGCATGCCGCTGGCCATCGAACTCGCCGCGGCGCGGGTGCGGGCGCTGACGCTCGACGAAATCCTTGACGGACTGCACGACCGCTTCCGCCTGCTGACCGGCGGTGCCCGCAGGGCGGTGCGACGTCAGCAGACGTTGCACGCGTCGGTGGATTGGTCGCATGCGCTGCTGACCGAAACCGAGCGTGTGCTGTTTCGACGACTGGCCGTGTTTCTCGGCGGCTTCGACCTGGAGGCCGCTCACGCGGTCGCCGGTGAGGCCGGCGCGGAGCGCCATCAGGTGCTCGACCAACTCACCCTGCTCGTGGACAAGGCGCCACTGACCGCCGAAAACATCAGCGGCCGAACGCGATACCGGTTGCTTGAGACCGTTCGCCAGTACGCGCTGGAGAAGCTCGGCGTATGCGGCGAGGCCGACATGGTCGGCGGTCGCCATCGGGATTACTACACGGCGATGGCGGCCGAACTCGACGCGCCGGCCGGCGTTGGGCACACGGATCGCCTGGTGCGGACGGAGATTGAGATCGACAATTTGAGAAGCGCATTCGCGTGGAGTCTGGAGAAAGGCGACACCGAACCCGCGTTGCGGCTTGCCGCCTCGCTGCAGCCACTGTGGTTCACTCGGTGGCGTTTTCGGGAGGGGCTCGCTTGGCTCGGTGCGGCACTTGCCGCCGAAACCGGAAGGGATGTCGATCAGGAGCCGGCGCGCGTGCGAGCGCTGGCCGACAAGGGTCTGCTGCTCTCATATTCCGGTTCCACCGAGGGTCTCGAAATCGTCGACGAGGCGCTTGTCCTGGCCCGCGAGATCGGGGATCCGGCCTTGGTCATACGGGCTCTCGTCGCACACGGAACGGGCTACGCCTACGACGGCGAAGTGGCCGGTGCACACTTTCTGGAAGCCGGCAAGCTCGCCCGCGAACTCGATGATCGGTGGCGGCTAAGCCAGATTCTGGCGTGGCAAGCGGTGGCCGGGATGAGCGGGCACTGCAGCACACGCCACTGACGCCTGCAACGGTATCCATATACGTTCTTTCAGCATTGCCGCTGTTGGCGTGTGGCGATCTCACCGCGGCCCGCCGTCGAGCCGACGATGTGTTGGCGCTCGCGAAGGGCATTTCACTCGTAGCGGCGCTGACGTGCCGAGCACATGTGGCGATCGCTCAAGGTGATGTGGAGCAGGCTGGCGATGACGCGCGTCAGGCGCTCGATGTCGGCGCCGATACACACGGCTACGTGACCATTCCGGACGCGTTCGAATGCCTCGCCTACATCGCCGGAGATGAGGGCAGTCACCGAGAGGCGGCCCGCCTTTTCGGTGCGGCCGACGCCGCGCGGCGGCAGACGGGTATCGCCCGGTTCAAGACGTTGGACGCCGACCATGAGCTCCGGCTGGTCGCTGTTCGACAAGCCCTGGGCGAGAGCGACTTCGATGCGGCCTGGGATGAGGGGGCGGCCTTGACCATCGAGGAGGCGGTCGCCTATGTACGCCGAGGCCGCGGAGAACGTAAACGGCCCTCAAAGGGTTGGGCGTCGCTGACACCGACCGAGCTCGACGTGGTCCGGCTTGCCTGTGAGGGACTCGGCAACAAGGAAATTGGAGCGCGGCTTTTCGTTTCGCCGCGCACCGTGCAAGCGCATCTGTCGCACGTCTACTCGAAGCTGGGCGTCAGCTCGCGAGTGCAGCTCGCGCAAGAAGCGAGCCGGCATTAGGCCGGCGCAGTTTCTTTGGTGGTCACACGGTGTCTCACCACACCGAACGTGCGCGTACTGCGAAAAATCGATCAGATTTCCGCAGTCGCCGCACGTTCGGCGTGCCGAATTGCACTCGCGCCCACAAGCTGCACGCGAATCAATGACTCGCGCAGCTATGCCGGCGCAGGCTGACGGGTCGCGACCTGCTTCATCCACGGCGGATCGATGCCGTCGTCCAGCCGGCCGTCGGCTTTGGCGTCGAGGTAGCGGAAGTACAGTACGCAGAAGACCACCACCAACATCAGCGACCAGCCGTAGGTGACCCGCAGGTATTCAAATGCGCGGCCCGTCGTCGGCCAATGCCCGAGGAGCCAGCGGTCGGCGCTCATGAAGCCGTAGATCGCCAGCCACGCGACCCAGTTGCGGATCACCGAATTCGGCCGAACCACCGTCATCAAGAACGGGAACAACATCATCGAGTAGTAGCCTTGGCCCAGCGACAGCACCAACCACGAGGCGATCAGCAGAACACCCGAAGTTGTCGCCATCCAGAACAGCGGGTCGCGCTTCCGGTAGTACTTGTACAGCAGCCACACACTCACGACGGCTAGAGCCGCAAAGACGATGCGCAGCAGCCAGATCAGCCATATTGGCAGGCCGTAGTAGATCCCGTTGCCGAGGATCGAGCTGTTGAAGTAGTCGCGGGTCGAGAAGATATACCGCAGCGTGCGCGTGACGAAGTTCATCGGATCCATCACCCGGAACCTCGCCACCGGGCTGAATATTGCCGCCAGATTGAACACCACCGGCACAGCGACGGCAGTGACCAGGGACCGCCATTGCCG
>JAVRPG010000539.1:0-10314 GCA_032162325.1 Mycobacterium sp.
GCGGGTTGTCACGTTCGTAGTCCGCGGCCGCACGATGTACCCACCCGAGGTCGGGCTTCGCGCCGAGGACTCCATTCTTGAACAGTTGGCCACACAAGCGCGAGAAACCCTGGCGCAGTTGAAGACCGACGGCGTGATTGGCAAGGACGTGGCGCTGCTGGTCGCCACGGGTAACGGCTGGGACGACGCACTCGACGCCGCCGACTGGCAGGACGGCGACCTGCTGGCTATCGGCACGTCGCCAGTGGGCGGAATCGCCAGGGTGTTTCTCGGCTCCCGCGGCTCAAAGATCCTGCGGCACAGCCCGGTCCCGGTGCTGGTGCTACCGGGCTAGTACTTCGCGGTGCCGCGGTCGACGGCGATCTGACTGCCCGAGATCGCCGCCGACCCGTCACCGGCCAGCCACGCGACCACGTCGGAAACCTCCTCGGGCGTCATGAATTCCAGCAACCCCTTCTTGCCCTTGTGGTTGACGGGATGGAACGGCATCGGCGAAAAGCTGGGCAGATACTGCGGATACTTGGAGAAGATGGCCATCATCGCCTCCTTCTCCACCATCGGCGTGTCGATCGAGTAGGGATGAATCGAGTTGACCCGAATCCCGAACTCCCCCACCTCGATCGCCAACGCGTTGGTAATGGCGACCAGGCCGTGTTTGGACGCGGAGTAGTGCCCGTTGCCCGGCGTGGCCTTCGTCCCGGCCGATGAACTGACAATGACGATCGAGCCGCCGTTTCCGGCTTCGATCATCGCGGGCACTGCTGCACGAATGGTCCGCCACGTGCCGTTCAAGTTGACGTCGATGACGGTGTCCCACTGCTCTTCGGACATCTCGAACATCCGGCCCCAGCTCAGTACCCCGGCGTTGGCCACCAGGATGTCCAGTCGGCCGAACTGCTCGACTCCGTCGGCCACCACCTGTTGCAGCGCGGCCAGGTCGCGGATGTCGACCTCGCGGGCCAGCACCTTGCGGCCGGTGGCTTCCACCGCCTGAACGGTCTCCGCGAGGTCTTCGGAGGTCGCCAGCGGATAGGTGATGGTCTCCGAGATCGGCCCGCAGACGTCGATCGCGATGATGTCGGCGCCCTCGGTGGCCAGCCGGATCGCATGCGCACGGCCCTGACCGCGCGCCGCCCCCGTGATGAATGCCACTCGCCCGTCCAGGGGTCCGCCAGATGCCGTCACCGCTGCTCCTTTCGTGAGGCTGCGGACCAGGTTAACAGCCGAACTGGAACGTGTTCTAGTCCCCGTCCACCTCAGTCGATCGGGTCGCGGATCAGCGGGCAGGTCATGCAGTGGCCGCCGCCGCGGCCGCGGCCGAGCTCGGCGCCGACGATGGTGATCACCTCGATGCCTGCCCGGCGCAGCAGCGTGTTGGTGTGGGTGTTGCGGTCGTAGGCGAACACCACCCCGGGTTCGACGGCGACGAGGTTGTTGCCGCTGTCCCACTGCTGGCGCTCCGAGTCGTAGGCGGTGCCGCCGGTCTCCACCACCCGCAGCTTGCCCAGTCCGAGCCCCGCGGCCACCACTTCGACGAAGGGCTTGTCCGCCTCGACGACCTCCACCCCGACGTCGTTGTCGCTGGGGTGCAGGGTGAAGGTCTGCATCGCGTCGACGATGTCGGGATAGATGGTCACCACGTCGCCGTCGGCGAAGGTGAAGATGGTGTCCAGGTGCATCGCCGCCCGGCGTTTGGGCATGCCCGCGACGATCACCTGGGTCGCCGCCTCCTCGGCGAACAGCTTGGACGCCACCTGTGTGATGGCCTGCCGCGAGGTGCGCTCACTCATCCCGATGATCACGACGCCGTTGCCGGGCACCAGCACGTCGCCACCTTCGATGGTGGCCATGCCCCACTGCTTTTCGGGATCGCCCCACCACACCCGCGACCCGGCGAAATCGGGATGGAATTCGTAGATCGCCTTCATCAGCAGCGTCTCATCGTGTCGCGCCGGCCAGAACAACGGGTTGAGCGTCACCCCGCCGTAGACCCAGCAGGTGGTGTCGCGGGTGTACAGCGTGTTCGGCAGCGGCGGCATCAAATACTCTGTGACACCGGCGCTTTCGCGCGCCAGCGCCCGGTAGCCCGACTGCAGTTCCTTGGGCAGGTCCCGGGTGGACATACCGCCGATCAGCAGCTCCGCGAGCAGCCGCGGCTGCAACGAATCCAGGTAGCCGCGGGTGTCGTCGACAAGGCCGAGGCCCACCTCGTTGGGGACGATCTTGCGGTCCAGCAGCCAGGCCTTCGCCGCCGGGTCCTTCATCGTCTCGGTGAGCACGTCGTGCAGCTCGACCACCTCGACGTCGCGGTCGCGCATCTTGTCGATGAAGTCGAAGTGGTCTCGACGGGCGTTCTGTACCCACAGCACGTCGTCGAACAACAGGTCGTCGCAATTGGACGGGGTGAGCCGCTCATGCGCCAGGCCGGGCGAGCACACCAGTACCTTGCGCAGTTTGCCGACCTCGGAGTAAACCCCGTAATTGGCAGAGGGATTCGTCACGTCAGTTCCTCTCGCACAGCGGGTCGCTGGATTTCGATCGGCCCACTTGCCAAGGACACCACAACCGCGACAGCCCCGAGGACAATCACGCCGAACAGCACTGCCTCGGCGGGTCTGCACACACGCAGACCGCGTTCGCGGCGCGCCTTGAAGTAGAGCGCGGCAGCAGGCGCATACAAGATGCAGGACAGCAGAAGCTTATCGACTCCCGCGGCATACATCAGGAACAAGGTGTACACCGTTGCCACCGCGGCGACGACCATGTCTGGAACAGGCGACTTGCCATCGCCGTAGGTCTCACGCGTGGCCGTCAACTTGAGCGCGTAAGCCGCCGCGAGGAGGTAATGAATCAGGGACAGCGCCGCGGTCAGGTCCAGCTTGAAATCGAGCGCGTCCGCGGCGAACAGCAGCGCGATGGCCGACCGTGACCACGGGGTGCCGGTGAGAGCAATTGATGATTTGGGTGTCAACGCTGCGGCGGTAGTTGTTGCTGATGGCGGTGATCGACGGTCCTGCACCGGGATCAGGGTGGCGTCGATGATCCAGGGTGGTTGCAGTTGTCGGGGACGGGTCGCAGGGTGCAGGCCGGCGCGGGCATCAGGTGATGGATGATCCCGGTCGACTCCGGATTGGCTGGTGTCAAACAATGCGGCCAGCGCAAGGGTGGTGAGGTTGGTGGTTAGGTCAATCATCACCAGCAGCACTGTGGCGCCCAGCGATAGGCCGGACTGTCGGCCGGCGACGGGAGTCGTTGGGAGACCAGGCTGTAGACGATGTTGACTGGCCGGCGGTGAGTCCGGTGAGCGGCAAGGAGCTTTCGCCATCGACGGGGTAGCGGGTGGTTGTCGGTGGGTGATGGTTTCATGATCGCCATGGCAGCTGCGTCTACCGACACCACCACCGCTATCAGCGGTGAGGTGGTGCAGCCACGGCGGCGGGGTAAGTCGAAGGCTCCGAACTTCAGATACGAGGGGCCGGTATCGGTGGTCCGCCTGGAGCTCGACGTCACCGATGAGCGGACGCGCCGGTGTGTGGCGCGGCAGTGGGCGTCGGTGTTTCGGCTGCGGCGGGCGGTACAGCGTGACGCCGCGGCGCGTTGTCGGGCGTATTGGGCGGCCCACCATGAACGCGTCGCCGATACGAAGTCGGTGCGGCAGCGGCTGGGCTTGTCGCGCAAAGGGATCGAGGCGGCGGCGAAATCTCATATCGAGGCCAGCGGATGGATGCGGGACCATCTGACCAAGGCGATCGGTCTGCATGTGGCCGACGAGGTGTGGGAAACCGTGGACCGCCACCTGTTCGCCGACGCGTCCGGACGCCGGCATGGGCCACCAAGGATCGGGTCGTGGTGGGACTTCACCCGCATTCCCGGTCGGGCCCGCTCACACACCAAGGCCAAGCCGGTGTGGGAAACCTTCCGGCTGGTCGGCACTCTGGACGGGCATCTGGCCGCTTACCGGCATCCGCAGCTGCCCGTAGCGGTGAGCACCGCGTTGGAGGCGGCTGGCCAGCCGGTGGGCACGTCGATTCTGTCTCAGCCGACTCACCTGGAGGCGCCGATGCGACCGGCATCCGGATCCTGGGCCGATCACACTGGGTCGTTGGCGGTGGTGTTCACCGGCCTGCCGGCCGGGGATGTGGTGTTGCCGGTGCGCCTACCCCAAGGGGCGGGCCAGTGGGCGCATCTGAGCCATTTCCTGGCCGACCCAGCCGTATGGCACAAGATCGACCTCGTCCGCGTCCGGGACCGCAAAGCACCCGGCGGCTGGCGCTATTACGCACATCTACTGACCCACCAGCCCGGCTACCAATCCGCGCCCACCCGGATGCGTCGCGCCCAGATCCCCACCGGTCGGCGCGCGGGTCTGGATGCCAACGTATCCAACCTCGCGCTGGCCTCCTTCCCCGCCGGGTATCCCGAGCAGCTGCACGCCGAGCAGATCACCTGTACCCAGGACCAACAGAAGGCTGCGGCGCGGGCCGCTAAACGGGCGCGGTCGCGTCAGCGGGCATTAGATCGGTCGCGCCGCAACACCAACCCCGACCAGTACGGGCCCTCGGCGCGCCAGGCCGCGCGGGCGGCACGCCGCGCCGAGCACGGGTTGCCCGCCAAGCAGCTCACCAACCCGGGCGGGCCTCGGCATGCCCGCGTCGATGGTGTGCCGCTGCGGGCCTACCGCCACGACAGGCTCTCGGGCGGCTATTACCGCACCCGGGTGGACCACGCCGCCCAAGCGCGGGCGGCCAGTCAGGCCAAACATGCTCGTGCCCGCGGCATCGTGGCGCGGATCGTGGCCACCCACGGCAACACGATCACCGTCGAAGACTGCTCGATCTCGACGTGGGCGCTGTTGTGGGGCAAGCGGATTCATTTGTTCAGCCCGGGCATGCTCGTTGCCGCACTTGCTCGTGAATGCGCCGCCACCGGTGGCGCGCTACAGCGCGCGGGCACCCGTTCGACCGCGCTCAGCCAGCACTGCCTCTGCGGGGCCCGGGTGCCCAAACCCCTCGCCCAGCGCACCCACCACTGCCCCGCGTGCGGGCTGCGCGTCGACCGCGACGTCACCGCGGCCGTGTTGGCGGCCTGCATAGATTTCACCAATCCCGACGATCCCGCCACCGCGCGCGTCGACTACACACTTGCCCACGCCCTGCGGGCGGGGCTGGCCTCCCAGCAAGAGTGGGAGGGCTCAGTCAACCAGCACCAGCCACCAGCATCACCTGATACTGGATCGGCCAGGGCTGGCAGCCACCAACAGGTGGCCTCTGCTGAGCAAGCAGCACTCGGCCCACCTCCGAACAGATCAGGCACGCCTGGACGTCGCGGAACCAGCCGAAAAGACCAGCACCCCAAGCTGTTCGGCGCTGGATGACCTGTTACAGGTCACCTCTTAGAGATCGGACAGGATCTGCTGACGCTTGGCGTTGTACTCGTCGTTGGAGATCGAGCCAGTGGCGCGCAGGGTCTCCAGCTCCTGCAGCCGCTGCGCCGTGGTCGGCTCGGGCGGCGGCGCCACATACGGCGCGGCGGCCGGGGCAGCAGCCGCCGGTGCCTGTTGGGCCGCCGCGGCGCGCCGGACCACGGCCTGCACCTGCGCACGGGCCGCCGGGTTGGAGCGCAGATCGATCATGTTGTTCATACCGATCCCGTTGGCCTTGAAGATCTGCAGGATCTCCATCAGCGGCCCCGCCTGCCCGCTCATGTCGTAGGTCCTGTTGTCCTCAGCGAGGGTGAACGCCGCAGGCATTACTCCGCCGACCAAAGCGCTTCGCTCCCAGTCGATTTGGTACTGATTCGTGGTGGGATCGACGAGTGCGACCAGTTTGCGGTTGGTGATCATGGGCAACCGCGTGATGGACGCGATCACCCGGTCCTGCGTTGCGAACGGCGTGATGCCGGGGCCGGAGATCTGCAGGTCGATTTTCACCAACGGCTGCTCGTTGATTCGGGTGCCCGTCTCGTGGATGCCGACGACCTGCGCCAGCGCCAGGACGCCGCTCTGCTCAAGGGCCTGAGTCTTGGCGGCCGACTTGGCGCCGAAGTTCGCCAGCGCCAGCGCGATCAGCACGTCCGCAGCGGTGATGAGAAGGCCGACCCAGAACATCCATTTCAGCAGGCCGCTCTGGCCCGTCGCGAAGTAGACCGCCAAAAAGATGGGACCGACGAGGCCGCCACAGATGAGCACCCAGATCTGAGACTTGATGTAACGCCCTAACATCTGCCGCACGCTCCTGTCGTTTGCCCGGTTCGGGTGTCAGATTAGCGCCAATCCGGCGGTTGCGAGCCGTATCGTCGGGCGGTGACCGCCTCCGAAGAACCTGTGCGTTTCCGGTGGATCCTCGGGGCCGTCTCGATGGCGTTGTTCTGCGTGCAAATCGATTACTTCGCCATGAATCTCGCGTTGCCGCGGATGGCATTCGACCTCAACAGCACCGCAACCGACCTGCAATGGGTGATCAGCGTTTACATGCTCACGCTGGGCGCATTTATGGTGCCCGCCGGCCGCATCGGCGATATCTTCGGGCGCCGACGTGCCCTCTTGGCGGGCATCGCGTTGTTCGGCTTGTCCTCCGCGCTGTGCGCGCTGGCGCCGTCGGCGACACTCGTCATTGCCTTCCGCGCCCTGCAGGGACTTGGTGCAGCGCTGATCTTTCCGGTCTCTGTGAGTGTGTTGACCAACGCCTTTCCGTCCGTGCGTGCCAGTCACGCGATCGGGTTGGCTTACGGCATAGCGGGATTGGGCAACGCAGCCGGCCCGCTAATCGGTGGCCTGCTCACCGAGACTGTCGGCTGGCGGTGGATATTCTGGCTGAACGTACCGCTCACGCTCGTCGCGCTGGCCATCGGAGCGCGCAGCGTCACCGAATCCTTCGACGAAACCGTGCCGCGCCGCATCGACGTCACCGGGCTGGCGCTCATCACAGTCGGAATTGGCTTGTTCACGTTGACATTTGACCGGGCGCCGACCTGGGGCTGGCTGTCGGCGCCGACGGTCGTCGCGTTCGGGTGCGCATTGGCGGCGCTCGTCGTGTTCGTCGTGGTGGAGAACCGCGTGCGCTGGCCGCTGGTCGACCTGTCACTGGCGCGAAACCCCAGATTCACAATCCTGGTGATCGCGGGGACGATCTCGAACATTGCTTACGGTGTCACGATTTTCCTGTCGACGGTGTATCTGCAGCAGGTGCGTGCGCTTGATCCACTGACAGCGGGCCTGGCGTTTCTCGGTCCGTCCGCCGGCGCCGCTCTCGGCGGCGCGATGTCCGGGAGACTCGCCGCCAGCCGGCCACCAATTCTGGTCATGGGCGTCACGAGTGTGGCGGCTGCGCTGTCGCTCGCTGCCCTGGCGGCTTCGAGCAGCTGGTTCAGCTATCTGCCTGCGCTGACGGCGTGCGGGTTCACGCTCGGGTTGGTGTACGCGTTCACGGCGGTGGCGACGCAGGCGGTCGTCCGCCCCGAGCGGGCAGGCGAGGCCGCGGGCGTGACGCTGACGGCGCTGGTAACGCTTGCCGGTGTCGGTGTTGCTGTGTCCGGAACGGTTCTGGAGATTCTTCAGCGCGCCGGATTGTCGGCGGCCGGTGCGGTCGACGCCATCGTCGCGGTGCTGGCGGTGCTGTTGCTGCCCGCCGGTGCGGTGGTGCTGTTGACCGCGCGCGCGTCCGGCCCAGGCAACGGGCCCTGAGGTGCCGTCGGTGATGGCCCGAGGAGTTGGTAGACCGGCGTCGTCCAGCCATAGCCCCCGGCGGTGCTGACCGCGTAGCTGGTATGGATGGCGACCGCGGCCGGCGTCACCTCTCCGGCATCGGGGTCGTAGTCGCAGACCGCGTCGCCAAGTTCGCACACGCTGATCGTGCGGCTTCCGATCGCCGAAGGCAGCTTGGCCGGAGCGCGCGCCAAGATGGGCCAATCCTGCGCGACACCCAATGTCTTAGTGGATGCCGCATTGGCCGATCCCATGGTGATCACGTTGTCACCGGGAAGCCGGTCGCCGTCGGCGATCAACAGCGCGGCAGCCACGTTTGGGTTGTCGGCGAGTGCCTGCAAATTGCGGTGCACCACCATCGCGCCCTGCGAGTAACCCGCCAGCACCACCTTGGTGGTCGGGCAGCGCTGAGCGAACGATGCGTACTGCGCACCAAGCGCGGCCGCCCCGGAGTCAACGCTGCTCATGAAGCCGCCCCAGCCCAGCAAGTCACCGTCGGCGGGCACCGCCACCGCGGGATACTCGACCGCTTCAGCGGTGATCGTGCGGCCATCGCGTTGCACCGGCCGCTGAAGGTCGCGGTAGGACTCGAACATCACTCGGCCCATCCCGTCGTTCGCGGTCGGGTCGCCGTCGCGCTCACCCGACCCGGCGGCCCCGATCCAGTGGACATCGGGGCAAGTGGGATCCGCATGCGCGGTACCGGCCGTCAGACCAACAAATGCGGCGCCAGCCACAGCGGCGGCGCACGCCAACACACCGAAACGTCGTAACACCTGACACCCCTACCCTCACCAGCGACCACAAGCCCGTTGCCATGAACATCGCCTCAGCCGTCGCATGCGTTACAGCACTCACACCCGACTTCGAAGTGGTGAGCTCTGCCGTCGTGCACGCTGGCCAAGGGACCTACCCATTAACGACAAGCGTTTCCATTAAAGTTTGATATATTAAACTTTAATGACGACTCCACGGATTAAAGGTTACTAAAGGTGGCCGGGTACGCAGATCAGTTCTGGTCTCCGGACGCACGATCGGGGCTGGTCGCACGGGACCGTCGAGGCGGTCTCTACAGGACCTATACGCCTGACGAACTCTGCGAGCGACCACTGGCGGTACTCAAGGAAATCGCCATCAACGCCGCCACCGTCGAACGATCTATCCGCAGCCTCGGCATCGGACCCCACGCGGACGGTCTCGCGGGTGTGGCTCGATTCCTCCTGCGCTCCGAAGCGATCGCCAGCTCGATGATCGAAGGCATCGCGCCTTCGCCGCAGCAGGTTGCGTTGGCCGAACTGGCTCAAGAGGAGCAGATCCGTGGATATAGCGAGCAAGCACGTCTCGTCGCGAACAACATCACGATCCTGCGCCGAGCTAGCCAGGATCTCGTCGACACCGACGAGATCTCGGTCGATGACATCGTCACACTGCACGCTGCGCTGCTACCCGACGAACGGCACCACGGTCTGCGGCAGGTACAGAACTGGATCGGCGGGTCGAACTGGCACCCGATCGATGCCGACTTCGTCCCGCCTCCGTGGGAGCAGGTCCCACCTCTGATGGAGGATCTCGTCTCCTATCTGAATGGCTCATCGACCGGTCCCCTCATACAAGCGGCACTGGTCCATGCGCAATTCGAAACTATCCATCCGTTTACCGACGGCAACGGCCGCGTCGGGCGCGCACTGATACATACCGTTCTCGCTCGCCGGGGGATCGCGCCCGGAGCTGTCCTACCGATCAGCCTGGTACTCGCCACCCTGAGCGACCGTTATCTCCAAGGACTCACCACCTATCGCTATGACGGACGCGGCGAGGAGATCTCCGCACTCGAGGGTGTCACCGGTTGGCTCGAAGTGTTCATCGAGTCGGCAGCCATCGCATGTGAACAAGCAGCCGCACTCTCCAATCAGATCGCGGACTTACGCCGACAATGGCAGGCCCGCCTGAGCGCACACCGAATAGACAAAGGATTGCGCGAGGAGCCCCGAGCCAATTCCGCTACCGCGCGGCTGCTCGTACTGCTATCTGAGGCCCCAGTCATGACGACACGGACGGTCCAACGGATCCTCGGCGTAAGCTTCCCGGCGGCCAGATCCGCACTTGAGGAATTAGCCGACGCGGGCGTGCTGCACCGCAAGAGTGTCGACCGCGGGACAACGGGTTACGTGGCTCGCGAGGTTCTTGCGCTTGTGGGCATGGCCGAAAGGCGCCTGGCCAGTACGCAATTCGACACGAGAACGAGCAAGCCGCATGTTGGTGCGCCCGCACGTCCAGGTCAGACATGAAAATCCCCGCAATATGAAAGCGGCGCCCACCTGAAGGTGAGCGCCGCTTCGCGGTACTACTAGATCACTTGATGATCTTGGTAACCCGGCCGGCGCCGACGGTACGGCCGCCCTCGCGGATCGCGAAGCGCAGGCCCTCGTCCATGGCGACGGGCTGGATCAGCTTCACCGAGATGTCGGTGTTGTCACCGGGCATGACCATCTCGGTGCCCTCCGGCAGCGTCACCACACCGGTCACGTCGGTGGTGCGGAAGTAGAACTGCGGACGGTAGTTGTTGAAGAACGGCGTGTGCCTGCCGCCCTCGTCCTTGGACAGGATGTAGA
>JAVRPG010000540.1:0-7230 GCA_032162325.1 Mycobacterium sp.
CATCAGGGCCCCGGTGCGGGCTTGGGTCGTGGTCATTCCTGCATTGAACGGCACGGCAACCGTTCGCGTCCACGCGATTTTCCTGGACATACCGTTCAGAAATCGTGAACAATTATGGAGGTCAGCGGTCGATGGCGGCCATGTTTACTGCGCGGCGCGGCGATGCAGAAGACTGTAACGCTAATCACACTTTGTGTGCTATAAGTACACGCCCTGAAGGGCAGTGCGCGGAGTTTCCGCAGTTGCTCTGGTTTTGCTAAGTGGCTAACTCACGAGCCGCAGTGCCGCGTGTCTTGTCCTACGCGGAGAAGGTCCCGGCGCCACTGCTGAAGGAGTTCTTCGTGCAGGGCACTGCCGAGGAGGTCATTGACCAAGTCGCGGAATTCCGTGATCACGGACTGCGCTACCTGGTCATGGCCAACTCCAGCATGGTGCAGCCGAGCCTGCGCAAGGGGATGGCGCCAGCATCCCGTTCGCGAAGGTCCTTCGCGGACTAAGGGAGCTGTGAATTACAACATCACGCGCCGATGCCGTGACAGGTGTTGATTGCTCCAACAAGTGCATTGCAGTCGTGCGGCGACGCGTTTCATAGGCCGATCTTCTCGTGATGTTCCGACGCGAAAAGCTATCTGGTGCTAGGGAATTCGAAAGTACGCTCTTAACTGACGTGGCGAATTCGCCAACCGGTTCGCCACTACACTGAGATTCGCCATGGGACTTGAGACGCTACATCAAATTGGTCCGAGGGGCCCCGAGGCGCTCACCGTTCATCGAGGTTCCGCTTCCTGCACCGATCGGAACGCCTTGGCGTGTAGCTAGTTTCGCTCGTTCCGCTGGCGGAGTGCACGTATACCAATCGTGCGCTATTCCTCGGGCTTCGCCGACCTTGACTCCAGCGCCATCAGCGCGCCCGTCTCGTTACGGAGTGGCCGACCCTGCCGGCGGGACCCACGTCCTGGATGGCGCATTGCCAGGCGTCGTCGATGGAGCCGGTGATCGAGCCGTCTCCACCTCGTCGAGGTCCTCGAAGTGGGCGTAGATCGCGGGCGCGGTGACACCGGCACTGCGGGCAAGGCGCGCAGGGTGACCGCCTCCTCGCCGTTCTCCTCGATGAGCCGGGATGCCGCCGCGACGATCTCCTCCCGTAGACGTCCTCCCACACCACGCCGGTTGTGTGTCCGCCCTGTATGGTTCGGAATACCAGGGCACAGCGAAAGGGGCACCGGGCTGCTGCCGGGATGTTCACCACTGGCGGTGTCTGCGGCAGGTGAACGTGGAGTCCATGGGCGGCACCCTCATGGTGCGGCACTAGCAGACCGTCCACGCCGAGCGCACACGTTTCGAGATGTTCTCGAAGCGCAGCCGCGCCTGCCTCTTTCACCCGATCCCGATAACCGTGCTGATCCGCTGGACGATGACCGCGGCCGCTGACACCGAGAACATCACGACCTTCAGTTGCACCGTCGCAACCGAGATACCCACCGCGCTGCGCCTTCCGGCGCAACTGATGGGACTGGGCTACTTCAACCGTAAGCACCTGGATGAGGAAACGCTGGGCTCCGCTGCCGACATCAGCCGCAAGCTGCCCGCTCGGCAGTCACGCTGACCGTGGTTCCCTGCCGGGCTGAACTCAGTGGCCCGGCGCAGTAGCGTAACTTCGCGGAAAGGACAAGCAGGTTGGCGGGTCCAAGACGTTGGTCAGACATGAGCTTGAGCACTGGATCGTCAGCTGCGGCGTGGGCACTCACTCAGGTCGAGGCCGTGCGCGATGACCCGCCAGCCCGCATCGAGCTGATCGACCGGGCCTATCACGGCCCGGCCGGCAGCGCACCCAGGCACTTGCCATTTCGCCGGGCCGCTTTGTCGTTCATGCGCTGGCAACTTAGCCGCGGCGTGCTGGCGCCGCTCAATGCGGCGCCGCCCGGGAGTCCATGGTGGCGAGCGGTCAACGAACGGATGCTGCGCGACAGCTGCGAAGCGCTCGCCCGAAACAGTGGATTGGGAGGGACGCCGTCATCGCACACGATCGAGCTATGGATGTCCTTCGTCGCCGATCCCACCGCACGCACGTGGTACCGAGCCCACAACGCGAGCATCGTCTCCGCCTACCTCGACCACCGTGACTTGTCGGCCGGCGAAAACTATCCAGAGCGCTTCTTTCTCAATGTCGTGCTGCTGCGCGTCCTCTACGCCCACGCCCTGGTCGCGGCGCCGCGTCTGGCGCTGGGGCGGTTCGCGTGGCTTGGACCCGTTCTCGGCGATCCCCGCCTCTCGATGACCGGGATCTTCCTATCCCTCTCGCGAGTCCTCCCCGACCGATATCCCCTCGGGCACCAGGTCGCGGCGTACGTCGCAGCAGAGCGCAAAGTCGGTCAGATGCTGGACTACGGCCTCATCGCGCCACGGCTGCAACAACTTTACGAATGGTCAGCCGAGGAACTCGACGAGCCAGCGCTTCTCGACTGTATCCGCGACGGCAACCCGACCTATGCCTGGTCCTATGCCGATCGCGAGGTATGGCATCCCCCGCGCCTAGCTCTCCCGACTCGCGCGATCATGCGCGCATTGTCGCGAAAAACTGCCCCGAAGACCGGCGATCCCACGTAGATGACCTCAATTGTCGAGTGCGATAGGACCGGCCCCGTCGAAATGGCCTACTCACCGCGTCAGAGTACGAGCGTTAGGCATCTATGATCGCGGATGGCTCAGAAACAGCTGCGCCGCAAAGGAAGTAAGGCCGTCGGTCCTGTCTGTCCTTTGGGCGGACAGCGACGACACACCGTCGATACATCAGATCAATCGAGCGTCTTGCTGGCGACCTTATTCTTGCTCTCATTGTCGACGAGAAACTCAAGGTTCCCGGTGAAGTCGAAGCGTATCGTCGAGCTGGGCGAGGATGTAGCGCCATGGGTTCAAACTTGACGCGAATCCGCGTCGCTCCGCTGCATCCTGCAACTCCACCCCTAGCGCATGCGCGCCTCGCGAAGCGTGCTACCGATCTCGAACATCGGACCTGTCCGGTGGTCACTGGGACAGATGGCGCATCGCCAGCCGGCCGGGTGCAAAGCGAAAATTGACGTTTCCGCCGACACCGCTTGGGTATCCCCTTGAAGGACGAGGAGGTATGAAGAAATGCCTGTTTGGGGATGGATTTTGATCGCAGCGATCGTCGTGATCGCCGCGGTGGCGATCATTGTGGCCCGCTCGGTGAACAGTCGCAAGAGGACGGAAGGGCTGAAAGAACGGTTTGGTCCCGAGTACGAGCGGACCGTAGGTGAGGCCGGCGAACAAAGGTCCGCGGAGGACGAGCTGGCCGAGCGCGAACGAAAGCGAGAGAAGCTCGACATCGTCCCGCTGACGCCCCAGGCGCGAGAGAAGTACGCCGGCCGCTGGCGGACGGTGCAGAGCGCGTTCGTCGACAATCCGTCGAGCGCATTGGGCGGCGCGGACCAGCTCGTGATCCTGGTGATGCGCGAGTGCGGCTACCCGATCGACGACTTTGACCAGCGGGCGGCCGACATCTCGGTCGACCACCCTACGGTCGTCGAGAACTACCGAGCCGCGCACAACATCTCCCTGTCGCAACAAGAGGGCGATGTCGGCACGGAGAAGCAGCGTCAGGCTTTCGTGCATTACCGCGCACTGTTCGAGAAGTTGCTCGAGACGGATAAGTACAAGGACAAGTCACAGGAGGCACGCGCATGACAACCCAGGATCAGCAAACCAAGACCACCCACTCGACCGAAGGGGTCGAATCGTCGACCGCGGGGACCGAACCGTCGACCGAGAAATCGCTTTTCGCCGCGGACGAGCTTTCGGGGCTCCGCTCGCGCTGGGACGATGTCCAATCGGGCTTCGTCGACGATCCCAAAGAGTGCGTCCACAAGGCCGACGGCCTCGTGTCGGATGTCGTCGACCAGCTCACGACCGGCTTCTCAGAGGCGCGCTCGCGGCTCGAGGCGCAGTGGGCTCGAGGCGAAGAGGCCTCTACGGAGGACCTTCGTCTCGCCCTAAAGCGGTACCGCGAGTTCTTCGAGCGGCTGCTCGCGGTCTAAGGAGCGGAGGGTCATGGACAACGACATGTGGACCTACCCCGCGGCCGTCGGCCGACTGGACGTGACGGGCTTCGAGGTCGAAGCCGCGGACGGCTCGATCGGCAAGGTTGACGAGTCGATCAACGAGGCAGGCGGAAGCTATCTCATCGTCGACACCGGAATCTGGATCTTCGGCAAAAAAGTCATCCTTCCCGCGGGACTTGTCGAACGTGTTGATCGCGACGAGGAGAAGCTCTACATCGCGCCGACGAAGGACGAGATCAAGGACGCGCCCGAGTTCGACGACGACGCATCCGAGGATTACCGCTCGGCAGTCAGCGAATACTACCTCGGCAGACGAACTGCGGTCCGAAACGTTGAGACGGGAAGCCATAGCTTAGAACAAGGCTAAACACCAGACACTCATGCCAGTGCCGCCCCGTTGGGGGAGGGTTGGCCGATCGGTGAGCGACCAACGGTGGACTGCGGTCGGTCGTGAATCTCGTTGTGCGGAAGGTCGGTGCTGTCGTTAGTTCGGTGGCACGGGTGTCGCGGGCGGTGAGTTTGGCAGGACCGCAACGGTTTTTCCGGCGCCGTGAGTCCGTGGATCGCGTCGAGCCGCCGCAGCGTGATGCGGTCGGAGGCGTAGGGTCATTGCGGTCGCCGCGGTGCCGGCGCTGCAGGAGGTGTGTCAGCCGTCGATGAGCAGGCCTCGCATGGGTCCGACGAGGCGCTCTGCGCGCCGGGAGACGGCGGGCAGTTGCATGAGTCGATATGTCAGCGCGAGACCGTTTCTCTGATGGTTCAACTGTTCTTCGGCGATCGGCCTCCACAGTTGATCGATGACTGTGGTCGGATCGTGGTCGATCTGCTCGACAGTGCGGTGGAGGTGTTCTGGCGCATAGCGCGAGTCGGGTGTGGCGGGCCAGCACCGGATCGCAGGTCGCGATGTTGATCTCGGTGTCGTTGAACAGTGAGTGTCACCAGACGCGCAACAGGCGACGTCGTCGCCGCGCGCCGGCAGGGCTGGAGACCATCTACCGGTCCTGGATCGCGTCCCGGCCAGACCTTAGACCCAAAGTCCGCGTTGGCTACGAGGGGAACTGGCGCCTCCGAGTCGGGCCGCGATTCGGAGCGTGGCCGGTGGTGAGGATCGACCACGACTCGATCCAGATCGTGGGTCAACGACATGAGCGCGTTTCAGGACTCAGCCCGCGGTCGATCCGATGGACCCATGGGATTTCCCCCAGAAACGCGGATGCTTGGTGCTGGCGCGCCGACCGACCCCGATTCCTGCGAGTACACCGGGTCCTCCTGGGTATCGCGATTCGCCTACCTGTCAACAAGCCAAGGAGATCGAACACTGGGCCTGACCTTCGACGCCCAACGTCGTCACACCGGCAACCCGATCCCGTCGCCTCTCAAACGCGACGGAGACGACGCCGATCTTCCATAACCGCGACCACGTTCAAGACGTCTGAGGCTTGCGCTTCTCCGCGGCTGCCATGTCGGCTTCGCGGGAGTAGTTCGGGTCCGTCGCGAGTCGGCTGTGCCGTGCGGCGTACACGAAGTAGAACGCGAAGCCAAGGGCCATCCACACGAAGAACCGGACCCACGTCCCGCCGGGAAGGTTCAGCATCAGGTAGAACGCGGCGAGCACGGCGAGCACGGGCACGACTGGGACGCCCGGGCAACGGAAGGCTCGCTTCAGATCCGGGCGGGTGCGTCGCAGCACCAGGACCCCAATGGCGACGAGCACGAAGGCGAACAGCGTCCCGATGTTCACCAGTTCGGCGAGCTGGGTCAACGGCACGAACGTCGCTAACACCGCGACGACGACGCCGGTCAGGATCGTCGTGCGGAGCGGCGTGCCGAACCGCGGGCTGACCTTCGCGAAGGCCGGGGGCAGCAACCAGTCCCGGCTCATCGCGAAGAAGACCCGGCTCTGACCGAGCATCAGAATCATCATGACCGTCGTCAGTCCGACAAGAGCCCCTACCGAGATCACGGTGGCGATACCTGACTGACCGACCGAACGGAATGCCTCCGCGAGGGGAGCGTCGACCGTGATGTCGGTGTACTTCACCATCCCTGTCACCACGAGCGAAACTGCGACGTAGAGCACCGTGCAGATCCCCAGCGAGGCGAGAATGCCGATGGGCATGTCCCGCTGAGGTTTCTTGGTCTCCTCGGCGGCGGTCGCGACGATGTCGAACCCTATGTAGGCGAAGAACACCAAGGCCGCTCCCGTGAAGATCCCGCTGATCCCGAATGCGCCGGGCGCTAACCCCAGGTCCTGCAACAGCGACGGAGTGACCTTCGCACCCGCGGCAGCCTCCGAGCCGGAAGGTGGGATGAAGGGGGAGTAATTGGCCAACTTGATGAAGAACACGCCGGCCCCGATCACCAGCAGCACGATGCTCACCTTGATGACCACAAATACGAAATTGACCTGCGAGGAGATTTTGATTCCCGCACAGAGGACGGCGGTGAGGATCAGCACGATCGCGGCGGCAACCAGGTTGTGCCCCTCCCCGTAGGCGAAGCCTGGGATGGTGATGCCGAACTCCTTCATCACGTCAGCGAAGTAGGTCGACCACCCCACGGCGACCGTACTGGCCCCCAGGGCCAGCTCCAGGATCAGGTCCCAACCGATGATCCAGGCGACGAGCTCGCCCAGGCTCGCGTAGGAGAACGTGTACGCCGAGCCCGCCACCGGCACGGTGCTTGCGAACTCCGCGTAACAGAGCGCAGCCAGCGCGCATGCGATGCCGGAGAACAGGAACGAGAGCGCGACTGCAGGCCCCGCCTTCTCCCCGGCGGCCTCTCCCGTCAGCACGAAGATGCCGGTACCGATGATCACTCCGACACCGAACACCGTCAGCTGGAGAAAACCCAACTCTTTGCGTAGCTGATGCTCGGGCTCCTCAGTGTCCGCGATGGACTGCTCGATGGTCTTTGTGCGCGTGAGGTTCATTGGTCCGTCTCCATTCCCGTCACAGCCGCGTCACGCCCGGATTGAGCAAACCAAAAATGGGGCTCCAAGTAGCATGCCGCTCCTTTGGTGCCCAGCGAAAGGGCCTCCGGTGACGCATGCAGGACATCGCGTTTTGCTCCTAAGCTCGCGTCGGCTGTCACAGAAGTCCCGACCAGCCGACGAGAGATGGGGGAAATCATGAAGGTAGGGAACAAAGTT
>JAVRPG010000541.1:0-5502 GCA_032162325.1 Mycobacterium sp.
GAGTGGCTTGGCCCGTTGGTGTACCACGCCGCCGCGAAGGACGCCCGCATCAACGACAACTGCAAGATCCACGGTGTCCTCGATGAGCGGTTCACCCGAATCCCATTGAGCGAGAACCCCACCGGCCTCGGCGGGCGACACGTCGTGAACAAGTGGCCGGAAGATTCAGCATGGGACTTCGTCGCCGTCGGCCGCGGCCACGACACCGAATTCTGGGCCCGTTTCCTGCACGCGCTGGAACGCGTCGACCCCGACATGGCGGTCAACATCGAACACGAAGACGTCGAACTCGGCCAACTCGAAGGCCTGCAGGTCGCCGCCGAAACGCTCAAGGCGGCCAACTCCGCCACCGTCAGCTAGGACCCACAGGGAGAAGAGTTCCATGAACACTCATCGCACGGTGTTACGCGTCGCGACGGCGTCCATCAGTGTCCTGCTCGCTTTGACCGCCTGTTCGAGCACCGGAGGCAAGCCTCGAGATTCCGGTGCCGGCATGGGCGCCGGACAGGCGGACACCCCACGGTTCACCGTCGCAATGGTTACCCACGGGCCGCCGGGCGATACCTTCTGGGACCTCATCCGCAAGGGCGCCGAGACCGCAGCCAAGAAGGACAACATCGACCTGAAGTACTCGGCTGAACTTCAGGCGCCCGACCAGGCGAACCTGGTGCAGAACGCCGTCGACAGCAAGGTCGCGGCGATCGCAGTCACAATGGCACGGCCGGAGGCCATCAAGCCCGCCCTGGAGCGCGCGAGTTCGGCGGGCATCGCTGTCGTGGCCTTCAACGCCGGAATCGATGACTGGCAAGCCGCGGGCGCAAAGGCGTACTTCGGTCAGGACGAACAGATCTCGGGCGAGGCCGCCGGAAAGCGCCTAGTCGCCGACGGCGCCCGCAAGGTCGTCTGCGTCATCCAGGATCAAGGCAACGTTGCGTTGGAGGCCCGGTGCGCCGGCGTCAAGGCCGGCTTTGGTGGTTCGGTGGAGAACCTCAACGTCAACGGCACTGACATGCCGTCGGTGCAATCGACCATCACCGCGAAGCTGCAACAGGACCCAGCGATCGACTACATCGTCACCCTCGGCGCACCGATCGCCCTCACCGCGGCCCAATCAGCGGAGACCGCCGGCAGCACAGCCAAGATCGGAACCTTCGACACCAACGCCGAACTGGTCGATGCCATCAAGAACGGCAAGGTTCAATGGGCGGTCGACCAGCAACCGTTCCTGCAGGGCTATCTGGCCGTCGACTCGCTGTGGCTCTACCTCAACAACGGCAACGTTATCGGCGGCGGGCAGCCGACGCTGACCGGCCCAGCCTTCATCGACAAGTCGAACATCGACGCCATCGCCGCCCACGCCAAGAACGGAACTCGATAGCGATGAAGATCGCGTTGGATCCCACGCCGTTTCATCACGACTACGAGTTGCTCGAATTCCCCCGTGTGGTCGCGGATTTGGGATACGAGTACCTGCAGCTGACCCCGCATCGGGATTTCATCCCGTTCTTCAACCACCCCCGCGCCGACGACGACCTGGTCGCGAAGTTCCGCAAGGCCTGCGCCGAAGCGGGTGTCGGGATCGCGTCGGTGCTGCCGGTGCTGCGCTGGTCGGGTCCCGACGAGGATGCCCGCGAGGCCGCGGTGCGCAACTGGAAGCGGGTCATTCAGATCACCGTCGACCTCGGCGTCAACGTCATCAACACCGAGTTCTCCGGCCGACCTGAGCGGGCCGAAGAGTCCGAACGGGCGTTCTTCCGGTCGATGGAGGAGCTGCTGCCGATCTTCGAGCACGAAGGCATCGACGTCCGGATCGACCCGCACCCCGACGATTTTGTCGAAGACGGGTTGGACGCGCTGCGCATCATCCGCGGTCTCAACTCGCCGAACGTCGGAATGGTGTACGTCGCCTGCCACACCTATCACATGGGCGGCAACATGGCCGAGATCATCCGCGCGGCAGGCAACAGGCTGCGGTTGGTGCACGTCGCCGACACCATGGATCACCGCCGCAGCCACGGACTGCGCTACATCACCAACCCACCCGGCAACCCGGCGCGGGTCCACCAGCACCTCAAGATCGGCGACGGCGACGTCGATTGGGACGAGTTCTTCGGCGGCCTTGCCGAGATCGACTTCTACGACCGACCCGACACCGTCATGGTGTCCTCAGTCTTCGCCGAAGACGAAAACGCCGAAGAAGTCGCACGCTATCAGCTGGCGACCATGAGCAATTACGTATCGAAAATTCCAGCCAGCGCCGGCGTTCCCCGCGGGCCAAGCAATTGAGGAGCCCCAACATGACTGCACATGCGGACTCGGCGGCCGAAGCCGAGCTACCACCCCTGACAAGCGGCCCCCACCGAAAGCGGATCGGCCTTATCTCGGTCGTCGCCTGCCTGGGCGGCCTGCTGTTCGGCTACGACACCGGCGTCGCCAACGGCGCCGAGGGTCCGATGGCGAAAGAACTCGGGCTCTCCCTGCTACAGCTGGGCGTAGTCATCAGCGCGCTGCTTTTCGCCGCCGCGATCGGTGCCCTGCTCGGTGGGATCATCTCTGACGCCATTGGGCGGCGCAAGACGATCCTGATTCTGGCGCTGTTGTTCTTCGTCGGCGTGGTACTGGTCGTGTTCTCCCCGGCCGGACCCGAGACGAGCACCTTCTCGCCGCTGGGCTTCGCGGTCCTGGTGGCCGGCCGTATCGTGCTCGGGCTCGCGGTCGGTGGCGCATCGACGGTGGTCCCGGTCTTCCTTGCGGAGCTATCACCGTACGAGATCCGTGGATCGATCACCGGGCGCAACGAGTTGGCCATCGTCGTCGGTCAATTGTCTGCATTCGTGGTGAACGCGATCCTGGGTGTGACCCTTGGCCACGTGGACGGCGTTTGGCGCTTGATGTTCGCGGTCTGTGCGCTGCCGGCCGTGGGTCTGTTCTTTGGCATGCTGCGGATGCCGGAGTCGCCGCGCTGGCTGGTGGAGAAGGGCAAGAACGAGGAAGCGCTCAGGGTGTTGAAGACCGTGCGGTCTGAGGACCGGGCCATGGCGGAGTTCGCTCAGGTGGAGCTGATCGCCCGCGAGGAGCGGGAGGACCACCAGATCGGGATCCGCGCGATCATGGGCAGCAAGTGGCTGCGGCGCATCATCTTCGTCGGCATCGGTGTGTGCATGACCCAGCAGCTCACCGGCATCAACTCGATCATGTACTACGGCACCCGGGTGCTGGAGGAATCAGGCATGGGCGAGGAGCAGGCCGTGCTCGCCAACATCGCATTCGGGGTGGTCGCCGTCATCGGTGGAATCATCGCGCTGCGCAACATGGACCGGATCGATCGCCGTAAAACCTTCATGATCGGTCTCACGCTCACAACAACCTGCCATTGTCTGGTGGGTGTCGCGTCGATGCTGCTGCCGGCAGGGAACCCGGCGCGGCCGTACGTGATCCTCGTCCTGGTCGTTGCGTTCGTGCTGTCGATGCAGACCTTCCTCAACATCGCCGTGTGGGTGTGGCTGGCGGAGGTCTTCCCGCTGCACATGCGTGGTCTCGGCATCGGCATGGCGGTCTTCTTCTGCTGGATCACCAACGGATTCCTCGGGCTCTACTTTCCGACCCTGGTGGCGAGTATTGGCATCACCGGGTCGTTCTTCCTGTTCGCCGGGATCGGAGTGGTCGCGTTGCTGTTCGTGTACACCCAGGTGCCCGAAACACGCGGCCGCTCGTTGGAGGCGCTCGAAGAAGACGTTGCGTCCGGGCAGATCTATGTCGGCCTGCGCTGAGCCGGCTCGGCAATGACGATGGGCGGACCCGGTGCCGCGGACCCGCAGGCGGAGGAGTTGGGCCGATTTCTCGCCGAAGTTGAGCTGTTCAGTGCGCTTGACCCCTCACAATTGGCGGCGATCGCAGCTGCAGCGACGGTCCGCGAGTTCTCCGCAGGAGACCTGGTGGTCGACGCGTTCAAGTCACCGCCCACCGAGATCTATGTGGTGCTCACCGGCGAAGTCGATCTCTGGCACGACCAAGATCGGGTGACCAAGGCCGGTGACGACCGATTCGTTGCCGGCGAAGTATTCGGATTCTCGGCCATGCTCACTGAACGCCCGGTCCACCCCCGGGTGGTGGCCACCACATCGGCCAGCATTGCGGTCTTGCCGGGCAACCTGGTCGAGCCGGCGTTCTACTCCCGCAGCGGCGCCCGGTTCCTGGCCGATTACATCTCCCGGACCCGACGGCGGTCCACCTCCGCCCCGATGTTCAGCACGGTCGAAGACCTCATCGCGAGCACCCCGTTGGTCGTCGGCCCGGAGACGCCCGTCGCGGTCATCGCACGGCAGCTTGCGGACCGTGACGTGCACTGCGCGGTCGTCGATTCGGGTGATGGCACCTACGGGATCGTCACCGAATCGGTGCTGAGCCGCCGGGTTGTCGGCGGCGGTATCTCCGCGGACACCCCCGTACGCCTGGTGATGGTGCACCCTGCCACCACGGTAGAGCTGTCCGGCTCGTCGGACGAGGCGGTGATCACGCTGCTCGATACCCGAGCCGAGTATCTGCCGGTCGTCGATCGCTCCGGCAATCTGCGAGGCGTGGTCGGGGCACGTGATTTCGTACTGGCGCCGACGACGGCCGGGGTCGGGATGCTCGAACAGATCCACCGCGCCCGCAACCGCGCCGAGTTGATCGAACGGGCCCGGCGCGCGCCGTCGGTTCTCGATGACCTCCTCGACCGGGGTTTGGCCGTCGATCGCGTCATCCGGGTGTACTCCGCGATTGTCGACGCGACCGTCCGTCGATCGATCCATCTGGTCTTCGCCGACCATCCCGACCTTGCCCTCGACCAATTCACCTGGCTCTTCCTGGGCAGTCACGGCCGGCGCGAAGCGGTGCCCTGCTCGGATGTCGACGTGGCCATTGCCTTCGACGACGACGTGTCCCCAGAGACGATGGTGCTGTTCCGCCGCGCGTTCGGGGAGGTCAACGAACTGCTCACCGCCGCAGGGCTTGGAGTCGACGTCAATGGCGCCAACGCGTCGAACAAAGCCTTCTCCCGGACAAACGGCGAGTGGCGAGCCGCGGCAACGCGCTGGCTGACCGCCCCCGGGGAGCACTCCCGCGCGGCCATGGCGGTCCACCGCACGGGTCTGGCCGTCATCGCGTCCCTACTGGTGGACGCCCGGCCCGTCCACGGCACACCCGGACTGCCGGAGGTGGCACGGGTGTTCACCGACTTCCGGCGGCACCCGGCGGCGATGGATTTGCTGCTGTCGGAATCGTTGTCGCACCGGGCCAAGGTGCGGGAGCGCACGCTCCGCGACGTGTTCACCGGCAAGGGCGACACCTTCAACGTCAAAACCCATGGGCTGCTACCGGTGGTGAGCATCGCCCGGTGGGCCGCACTTGGGGTTGGTTCCACCGAACTGCAGACCGTGAAACGACTCCGCGATGCATCCGGTTCGGCCATCCTGCCCAGCGCCGAGGCCGACCGCCTGATCGAGGTTTTCGAGATCCTGC
>JAVRPG010000542.1:0-3730 GCA_032162325.1 Mycobacterium sp.
GGGAATGCCGAAGGCATCTGCAAGGTTGGTCTGCGCTGCGGTGAGGCCCTGGACCTTGTCCCAAACGGTGAGCTGGTCGCCATTCCAGCGGGCGATCGTCGACGGAAGCTCCATGGGGTTGTGGTGATTTCGGGCGATCGTGTAGCGAAGGTCGGTGACAACGGCCGCGCTGCGCAGCGCCGCGTCAGCGTCACCGCGCGCATAGTCGGGAGTTTCGGGAGCGGTCGCCTTGACGGCGTCCGGCGCGTCGATATCTGTCACCGGTGGTTGGCTTGTATAGCGCACGTCCACCAGCGATGCGCCATGCACTGCCGCCTCCAATGTGGATGCCACGACGATCGCCACCGGCTGGCCGAAGAACGCGACCCGTCGCGGGTCGAAGGGCAACTTGACGGCGCTGAAATCTGTTAGCACGCGCAGGACATCCGGATGTGCGAGGGCCGATCTGGCGTCGATACGTTCGACGGAGCCACGCGCGACCGCGCTGCAGACCAGAACGGCGTGCACGAGGTTCGGAATCTGGTTGTCGGCGGCGTAGCGGGCCTGCCCGGTGACCTTCAGCGGTCCGTCCACGCGGACCACAGGTTGCCCGACGACCGCTTCGCTTGCGCGCACGGGATGGGTCATGGCTGTCCCGCTACGGTCGCGAGCTGGCGCTCGACCGTACGCTTCAGCAAGTCGACCTTGAAGCCGTTCTCCGACAGGGGTTTAGCGCCATCTACCGCGAGCGCGGCGGCGGCGTTCCACAGCCGCGGATTGGGAGCTTGTCCGTGCAGCGCCCGCTCCACGGCAGGCAGTCGCCACGGCACCGTTGCGACCCCGCCGACTGCAACCCGGGCAGTGCGGATCACTCCGGCGTCGATATGGAGGGCGACAGCAGCCGAGGTCAACGCGAATTCGAAGGACTCTCGGTCGCGTACTTTCAGGTAGCCTGAGCGACGCATTTCCGGTCCGGTCGGAACGTCGACGGCGACGATGAGTTCACCGGGACGCAGATCATGCTCTCGGTCGGGGGTACTGCCGGGCAGACGGAAGAACTGCGCAATCGGGATCTGCCGCTCGCCGCGACTGTCCCGGGTGATGACGACGGCGTCGAGTGCGACAAGCGCCACCGCAAGATCCGAGGGATGAGCCGCAACGCACTGCTCGCTGGTCCCGAGTATCGCGTGTCCCCGGTTGAGGCCATTGGCCGCAGCGCATCCCGACCCCGGAGTGCGGCGGTTACAGCTCGCCGTTACGTCGCGGAAGTACAGGCACCGCGGGCGTTGCATGAGGTTGCCGCCAATGGACGCCATGTTGCGCAGTTGCGCCGACGCGCTCGACTCCAATGCCTGAGCAATGACCGGGAACTCGCGACGCACGTCGAGATTGGCCGCCAGGTCGGACATCCGCACCAGTGATCCGATCCTGAGCTTCGATGACTGCAGATCGATGGATCGATACGGCAATCCGTTGATATCGACAACAGCAGCCGGTCGTTCGACAGTCTCGCGCATCAAATCGACCAACGTGGTGCCCCCGGCGATGTAACGGGCACCCGACGCTGCGGCCGCAAATGCGGACCGCTCGTCGGTCGCCCTGCTAAAGCTGAACGGAAACATCGGCTGCTACGCGCCGTTCCCGGTCCTGGCGATAGCGGTGACAATGTTGGTGTAGGCGCCGCACCGGCAGATGTTGCCGCTCATCCATTCCCGGATCTCGGCCGCCGAGCCCGCGTGTCGCTCTCTGATGCATCCGATGCCGGAGAGGATCTGTCCGGGCGTGCAGTACCCGCACTGCAACGCGTCCTCGTCGATGAATGCCTGCTGCAGCGGGTGAAGCCGGCCGTTGGTGGCGACTCCCTCAATAGTGACGATGTCGGACCCCTCGTGCATCACCGCCAGCGTCAGACACGAGGTCACCCTCTTGCCGTCCATCAGGATGGTGCAAGCGCCACACGCACCCTGGTCGCAGCCCTTCTTGGTGCCGGGCAGCCCGACCTGCTCGCGCAGCATGTCCAGCAGCGAGGTCCGGTTGTCGACAGTGAGTTCGTGCTCCTCACCGTTGATCCGCAGCCTCAGTAGCGTCTCTTTGTCCTCGTCGCCGACCGATTCTGAATTGCCGCAGCCGGACAGGAGTGAACCGGCAGCAACCACACCGCTGACCGTGATCGATGCACCGACGAATGTCCTTCGATTGACGTGAAAAGCCGACTTCGAGGCTTCGTCTGGCCAATTGCCATCGGGTTTATCCACAAGCACCACCTGTGTTGAACTCAGCATTCACAGCGAAGTGATATGGCGCCTCAGCACGCCACGTCGACGTAAACCGTCTTCGACGTGATCGTCGTGTTGATCGAGCTGCTGCCGCGGGAGTCGGTGGTGGAGTGCGTCTGCCCGGGCCTTACCGCATTGACGGTGCACTGCGAAAGCGGCGCGGCGCCGGTGCGATTGACGATGACGTTGTAGCCGCTGGCCTCGAGCGTTCGGACGGTGTCGTCGACCTGCGACGGCCCCGTTGGCGCTGCGGCGGCGGCAGCGGCGAGGGCCATTGCGGCCGATGTCATGGTCGTTGCGGTAATTCCAATGATGACATAGCTTTTCATTTCCCGACCCTCCAATTGATTGGGTTGCGTATGCATTCCAATGTAGGGTCGGATCGGGCTATCGCCAGATCCTCATATCGAACACAAACATTTGTATTTCATATGAAATCTCGTCGAGATCGACACCACTGCGGTTTGATTCGACGGAATCACATCCTTCACGTCGATCTTGGCGCGACGGCGTTGCGACTCGTGCGGCGTTATAACTCCCGCGAACTAGCCCGTCGAAACTGCGCAGTGATCGCGATTCGTGGGGGTTTCGGGATCTCACCGCAGGCTCGACGCATACAGGGCTCGGGCGGCCGTCAGGTGATCGTCAGGCCGCCGTCGACGACGATGGTCTGGCCGGTGACGAAGCCGCCTGCGTCGGACACCAGCCACACCAGCGTCGCAGCGAGTTCGACCGGATCACCCATGCGGCCGAGCAACACTCGCGGTTTGAGGCTTTCGATGTAGCCGGGCTTGTAGGCGTCGGTCATCTCGGATTCGAAGAAGCCGGGTGCGATCGCGTTGACGCGGATGCCCTTGCGAGAGCCCCACTGCTGGGCCAGATCCCGGGTCAGGCCAATGACCGCGGCCTTGCTCGCGCTGTAGGCGGCCTGCGGCAGGCCTGCCGTCGTCAGGCCGAGCACACTGGAGATGTTCACGATGGAGCTACCCGGCTGCATCACCCGCGCGCACGCCTGTGCAGCCCAGTACGAGCCGTTCAGGTTGATGTCGACCACCGCGCGGAATTCGTCCGGGCTCTCGCGGGTGGCCGGCACCGCGGTGCCCACGCCGGCGTTGTTGACCAGCACATCGACATGGCCGAACTCGGTCATCGCCGCGTCCACCATCGCCTGGCACTGCGCCGGATCGGCGACGTCCGTGGCGACACTCAACGCCCGTCGCCCGGCATCCTCAACGAGACGCGACGTGGCGTAGAGCTTGTCGAGGCGCCTCGCGGCCAGCACCACATCGGCGCCGGCCTCCGCGCACGCCTGGGCAAATGACACACCCAAACCGGAAGACGCACCGGTGACGATGACGACCTTGTCGTCGAGTCGGAACTTGTCGAGTACGGGCACCGGGTCAGACTAGCGTCCGGCGTTGCAGCACCACCGACACGGTGAGCACGGCAAGGCCGGCCACCGCAAGCAGCGCACC
>JAVRPG010000543.1:0-2521 GCA_032162325.1 Mycobacterium sp.
GACGTCGAACTGCTGCTGGTGATCGGCCGGCTGATCGCGGGCGCGTTGCATCAGGCCCGGCTGCACCGGCAGTTGGTGGCCCGCGAACGCGCGCACGAGAATTTCGTCGAGCAGGTGATCGAGGCGCAGGAGATCGAGCGGCGCCGGCTGGCCGGCGACATCCACGATGGCATCTCGCAGCGGCTCGTCACGCTGTCGTACCGGCTGGACGCGGCGGCCCGGGCCGTCGACGATCCGGAGTTGATGGCCGAGCAGCTGAGCAAGGCTCGCGAGCTGGTCGACCTGACGCTGCAAGAGGCCCGAGCGGCGATCAGTGGGCTGCGGCCGCCGGTGCTCGATGACCTCGGGCTGTCCGGCGGGCTGGCCAGCCTGGCCCGCTCGATCCCGGAGATCGACATGGAGGTCAACCTCGACGACACCCGGCTGCCCGACCACATCGAGATTGCGCTATACCGCATCGCCCAGGAATGCCTGCAGAACATCGTCAAGCACGCCAATGCCAAGAGAGCGCGCCTGACGTTCTTCGCCGACAGCGAGACCGCCCGCCTCGAAATCATCGACGACGGAGTGGGTTTCGACACTTTCGAGCACCCGCTGGGCGGCGACGAAATGGGCGGCTACGGTCTGCTGTCGATGGCCGAACGAGCCGAGATCGTCGGCGGCCGGCTCAACATCCGGTCGCGCCCGGGTTCGGGAACGGCTGTGACGGCCACGATCCCACTGCCGTCACCCGCGCGAGCAGACGCACAGGTCCCCTAATTTCGGGCTCGCGCTCAGAAGTCGCCCGAGTTGCGGCGCAGCGTCTCGATGGAATCCGCCAGCGACCGCGACTCGCCGTCGGACATTCCGATATCGGCGAACACCTCGTTGTTGAGCGTGACGGTCGCGTCCTCGACCGTCGAGCGGCCGAGCTCGGTGATCTGCACCAGAGTGGTGCGGCCGTCGGTGGGATGCGGGATCCGGTCCACCAGCCCGTCGGCCTCCAGCCGGCGGATCGCGTGCGTGACGCTGGTGACGTGCACCTGCAGCCGGTCGGAGGCCTTGGTGATGGGTAGCGCGCCGGTGCGGCTGAACGCCAGCAGCCGCAGCAGCTCGTAGCGCGAGAAGCTGAGGTCGTACGGACGCAGCGCGGTTTCCACGCGGGCCAGCAGGATCTGGTGTGCCCGCATCACCGACGTCACCGCGACCATGCCGTTGGCGACGTCGCCCCAGCCGGACCGCTCCCAGTTGGCGCGCGCCAACGCGATCGGATCACGCTCATCGGATTCCGAGGGCACGCCCCTTCATACCCCATGCACCGGCCAACGCCGGGCAGATTCTCAGCGCATTGCGATCGGCGCCACCGCGGCCAGCACCGCGCGGGTGGACTGGCGGCTGCCGACGGTGATCCGCACGCCGCCGTCGGCGTAATTGCGAACCTGCAATCCGGTGCCGTCGAACACCTCCCGCCACGGCCGACCACACGGCGGTAGGTAGACGAAGTTGGCGTGCCCGTCGGTGCTGTAGACACCCATCGACCGCAGCCGCATCCCTAGGTAACGCCGCTCCGCGGCGATCATCCGAATGCGTTCCCGCAGCTGGCTTTCCGCGTCGTAGGACGCCGCGACCGCCACCATGCTGGTGATGCCGATCCCGAACGGCAGCTGCATCGTCCACAGCTTGCGGGCGAGGCCGGGTGCGCAAAACCCGTAACCGATCCGCAGCCCGGCCAGGCCGTACGCCTTCGAAAAGGTGCGCACCACGACGACATTGGGGTACCGCTCGACGAGTGCGGGCGCGTCGATCTGGTGTTCCGGCGACAGGAACTCTACGTAAGCCTCGTCCAGCAGCACCACCGTGTCCGACGGCACCCGCCGCAGGAACCGCTCGATATCGGCGGCGGGCTCGACCGTGCCGGTCGGGTTGTGCGGCCGGCACACCACGACGACCTTCGCGTCGGACGCGGCGTCGGCCAGCGCATCCAGGTCATGGTGGCCGTGCTTGTCCAGCGCCACCGTGACCGACTCCAGCCGGGCCATTTGCGCGAAGATCGGATACCCGTCGAACGTCGGCGACGTCATCACCATGCGGTCGCCCGGACTGGTCACCGCACGCAGCATCTGCATGATCACGCCCGTTGCGCCCACACCGATCACCACCTGCTCGTCGCGCACACCGACATGACCGGCGATCATCGAGCGCAGCCGCTCGGGCAGGAACTCCGGGTACCGGTTCGCGGCGTCGATCGATTCGATCAGCGCCGACCGCACGGCGGGCAACGGCGGGAACGGGTTCTCGTTGAGCGACAAAGCGTACGGGTTCACCGCGTCGGGCAGCGCGCCGACGGCGTAGGTCAGAGCCTGGTTGGGCGTCGTCATCAGCCCCTGCCTCCCCATCTGACCGCGGCGGCACCGGCGAAGTCACCGGCGTGCGCAAAGGCGGCCATCATCACGACGTCGCCGGCCTTGAGTTGGCCGTCGGAGATCGCCCGATCGAGGTTGATCGGGATACCGGCACCGAACAGATTGCCGTTGTCGTCGAA
>JAVRPG010000544.1:0-3265 GCA_032162325.1 Mycobacterium sp.
TTGCTGCCCATGGTCGTTCCGAGCAGATCGAATTGGCCGAAATAAAAGCTGCGGACATCCATCGGGGCGGTCTGTGCGGCGTTGGCGCCGAGCACCACGAGCCGGCCGCCGGGCCGCAGCGCGCGCACGGACTCGTTCCATCGGCCGACAGGGTCGAGGACTAGATCGAACCCGGCCTCGTGCGGCGACAAGGCACGGGCGTGCTCGGGCCATTCCGCTTCGCTATGCAGAACGCCGCCGCGGGCTCCCGCGGACACCGCGCGCTCGATGGTGTCGGCCGATGAGGACGTCACCGTGATGCCCGCTCCGGCGGCGACCGCGAGGGCGATCGCCATGGTCGCAATGCCGCCGCCCGCGCCGATCACCAACATCGACTCACCCGCACGCAGTCGTCCGCGGACGAAGAGGGCCCGGTACGTCGTCACCCCAACCAACGGCAGTGCCGCGGCCTCGGCCCAGCTCAGGCCAGCGGGTTTGGGAGCCACGCAATCAGCGGGGACGCTGACCAGTTCGGCGTAGGTGCCACGAGTGTGGTCGCCCAGGATCTCCCAGCGGCTGCCCGGCGCCTCATCGCGGTCGCCCCAGTTCAGCGACGGCAGCACGACCACGTTTTCTCCTGTGTCGGTGCGCACGCCGGCGCCGTCGGCACCGATGATGTGGGGCAGCGGCGATCCGTAGCGGCCCTGGCGCACCAGGACGTCATGCCAGTTCAGAGCGCTGGCGCGGAGCGCAATGGTCACCCAGCCGTGTCGTTCGTCCGGTGCAGAGAACTCGCCGGGACGCAACACCTCGGCGGCGCCGAACTCGTGCATGACCACAGCGTGCATGCCTCACCTCCTCTATGGCCTGACCATTAGACCATTGCGTTTGGCGGTGCACAAGGACGGGATGAGCCATCTCGGGCGACGGCGAGATTATTGACGTCGACGTGATAGTCACCACTTTTGCCAATCCGTTGTGACATGCGCAACAAGTTGCTATACTTTGGTCTAATGGTATGACCGATCACTGGGTCGATCGAACTCTTTAAACGAGAGGAGTGGGGGGATGGTCTCGCTGACCGCCATAGCCGCCAGCGCACAGGAGTCGACGGTGATTGAGCGTGCCCAGGCACTCGTTGCGGCGGTCGCCGACCATCTCGCGTTGCCGCCTCCCGACCTGCCGCCGACCGCGTTGGCGTGCCAGTTGGACGATCTGCGGCAACGCCTCGAGCAGCGGATGGCGCTGTCTCCCGAGCCGACCGAGGATTCGGCTGTAACTGCCGAACTGTTGATCTCGATTCTGAGGGTGCGGTGCGAACTGCTCGATGAGGATTTGTCTCGACGGGTGAGGTGCCTGACGGAGATCCGTAATGCCCTTGGCGAGCTGCGAGGCCTGTCGCCGCGCGAGATGATCTACGCGGCCCCCTTGGTGCTGAGCCGTGAGTTTGGTTTCGCGCGGACCATGATCTCCACCGTGCGGGGTTCGGTGTGGTTACCCCAGCACCTACATATCGAAGACGGAGTGGCCGATCCATACTCCCGACCGTTCCTTGAGTATGTCCACGGCGCCCACATCCAACTGGCGGATGCTCCGGTGGAGACAGAACTCATCCGCAAGCGGTGCGGAGTCTTCGTGCCGTCGCCGAGGGAAGACAAACGCACGTTCAAGGAGATCGTCAATGTCTCCGGCTGCTGTGGGTATATCGCCGCACCGATCACCGTTGGCGGCAGGGCAATTGGGATGCTGCACGCCGACCGTCCCGAACCGGACGGAGTGGTGACGATGGACCATCTCGACCAGTTGGAGGCCTTTGCCGAATGTCTGGCGGTGGCGTTCGAGAACGCGGTGCTCGAAGAGAAGGCCGCCCAACAACACGTTGAAGTCGAAAATCTGTGCGCGAACGTCGACGAACTGCTCAGGCGGTCAGCCCGACCTGCATTGTGGTCGTTGTCGGGCTCCACGCCGGGCCGGCGACACGATGCTTACTACCAATGCGATCAACCCGATGTGCCCTCGCTGACCGCCCGCGAACGAGAGATCATGTCGTACGTGGCGACGGGCGCCACCAACGGCCAGATTGCCCGGTGCCTGGTGATCTCCGAAGGGACTGTGAAGTCCCACCTGAAGCACATCGCGAGGAAGCTCAAAACGTCTAGCAGGGCAGCGGCCGTCGCGGTCTATGCCGGCATCGCCACCGGTAGGGCCGGAGAGTCGCGATGAACACCCGCGCGATGTTGGCCACGCTCAACGACCTTGACGAACAGCTTTGTGGCGCATTCAGCATCTCACGATCAGGTGATGCGCCGACCCTGGACGAAGCCATCACGATGTCGGCCGCAACTGCCGATCGCGTGCTGACCGGCGACCGTGGCATCCAGGACGACACTGCGCCATCGGTCGCACAGAGCCACCTGATTGCATTCCTGCAGGCGCAGGTCGAAGCGCGCGTGGTGAGAGACGGTCACAGCGGCAATATGGTTCGGTCATTGACCGAGGGCATCCGCCGCATGAAGAAGGCCGGCTCGCTGCAAGGGCTGGGCCGGCAAGGTTGTGCGGAACTGTGTGACGCGCTCGGCTTCGACCACGCGTCCCTGTCGTTCGTCGAAGACGACGGATTCGTCGTCGAAGAATCCGACCACAGCCTCGGCGGCCCCACCGTGATCCGGCGTCGTGGGTGCGTGGCCGAACGGCTCTGTATCCGCTTGCGCGACACCATCCGCACGAATGAGGATGACGTGCCCGCGGCGCCGGGCTACCAGGAGCTGCTCGGCTCCGAGCACTATCTCGTCGCCCCGGTCATCGCCGAAACGCGGGTGGTCGCGCTCCTACACGTCAGCTGTAACAGCGAAGGCGGCCCTTCTGACCGTGACATCGATCTGCTGGATACTTTCGTCTCTGCCTATTCGCTGCTTCATGAGCGGATGTTGAATACCGAACGGGTGCAGCAACAGCGCACCTCGATTGCCCGTGCGGCAGCCCGGCTGACTGAGGAAGCAGACCGCATCGCCGCAGCAGCCATCAGCCTTGATGTCGAATACGACAATCGCGTCGAACCCCCGACCATAGCGCCGGATTCCGCATTGGCGGCCGCGCTATCGGACCGTGAACGCCAAGTTTTCGAAAGGCTCGTCCTGGGCGCCTCCAACGCCGAGATCGCCGACGAACTTGTCATCACAGTCGAAACGGTCAAGACACACGTGAAGAGAATCCTTCGCAAGATCGGGGCCATCAACCGGTCGGAGGCGATCGCCCTCTACATGGAGGCCAGAACCGGGTCTTGGCG
>JAVRPG010000545.1:0-4252 GCA_032162325.1 Mycobacterium sp.
CAGCCTCGCCGCGGGCGGGGTCTACCAGCAGCGGTTCTGCTCCGGCGTGGACTTCCGTGCGACGGCGGCGCTGCAGAACGCCGTGGCCCTGCTGCCGGTGGCGGTGCTGGCCACGGTCATGCCGTTCGCACTGGTGGACCCGTGGAAGGCGGCGGGCGCGGTGGCCGCCGTCGTGCTGTTCAACGCCACCTTGTGCACGACGCTGTACGTGCGGGCGATCAACAACCATGGAGCCGCGGCGGTGGCGATGCTGTTCGCGGTCATTCCCGCTGTCGCGGGCCTGCTGTCGTGGCTGATGCTGGGCCAGCGTCCCGACATCGGGATCGGCGTAGGCCTCGTGGTGGGCGCGGCCGCGTGCTGGCTCAATGCCAGGGGGTCACGCAAGCAGCGTCAGCACGATCCAGCCGGCGACGGCGGACGGCAGCATCGCGTCGATCCGATCCATGATGCCGCCGTGCCCAGGTAGCAACGTGCCCATGTCCTTGATCCCCAGGTCGCGCTTGACCTGCGACTCGACCAGGTCGCCGAGGACACCGGTGATCACCAGCATCAGCCCGAGCGGCACGCCGACCCAGGCGGGTTTATCCAGCAAGAACGCCACCGTCAACACGGATGCCGTGATTCCGAAGAGCAGTGAGCCGCCCAGCCCCTCCCACGATTTCTTCGGGCTGATCGCAGGCACCATCAGATGCTTGCCGAACAACACCCCGGCGACGTAACCGCCGATGTCGGCGAATACGACGGTCACGATCACCGTGAACGTTCGGATGCCACCGTGGTCTTGGAAGATCAACAGCGCACTGAAGCTGGCGAACAGCGGCACCCACGTCGCGAGCAGCACCGTCGCCGAAATATCGCGGAGATAGTTCACCGGCTGCTCGCTGAGACCCTGCCCAACCAGGCGCCACACCATGCACACCACGATCGTTCCGCCGTACGCCCCCAAGAGCCCGGCCGCGCCGTAGGGCCACGTCAGCCAGATCATCGCCTGGCCGCCGATCAACAGCGGAATCACGGGAAGGGCGTAGCCCGCCTCGCGCAGCCTGCGAACGACCTCGTGGGTGGCGATGGGAATGGCCACCGCCAGCACGGGCAGCCATCCCTTCGGAGCAAAAAGCAGGATCACGATCGCCATCCCGCCAAGGAGAACGCCAACGCCGATGGCGGCAGGCAGATTCCGGCCGGCCCGGGTCGTCTTCTTGGGCGGCTCTTCGACCGGCGTATCTGCCACGGGACTCACATGCTGATCAGCCACTAGACCTCCAGCAGCTCGCCTTCTTTGTGCTTGACCAGATCGTCGATCTGGGTCGTGTAGGTGTGGGTGGTCTTGTCGAGATCCTTTTCGGCGCGGGCCACCTCGTCCTCGCCGGCCTCGCCGTCCTTCTTGATGCGGTGCAGTTCCTCCATCGCCTTGCGACGGATGCTGCGCACCGCGACCCGCGCGTCCTCACCCTTCGCCTTGGCCTGCTTCACCAGGTCTCGGCGGCGCTCCTCGGTCAGCTGCGGAATCGCGATGCGAATGACGTTGCCATCGTTGGTCGGGTTGACACCCAGATCGGAGTGGCGGATCGCGTCCTCGATGTTGCGCAGCTGGTTGGATTCGTACGGCTTGATGACGACCAGGCGCGCCTCTGGGACGTTGATCGATGACAGCTGCGTGATCGGGGTCATCGAGCCGTAGTAGTCGATGTTGATGCGCGAGAACATTCCAGGATTGGCGCGACCGGTGCGGATCGACGACAGGTCGTCGCGCGCCACCGACACCGCCTTCTCCATCTTCTCCTCGGCGTCGAAGAGGGTTTCGTCGATCACGGTCGCTGCTCCTTTTCGCTCCTCGCGTGCGCGACCTACCGTCGCTTGCGCTCGCCCAGACCATCCATCCTGTTAGGTGGTGACCAGTGTTCCGATCTTCTCACCCGCCACCGCCCGCGCGATATTGCCGTCGATGAGCAGGTTGAACACCAGGATCGGCATGCCGTTGTCCATGCACAGGCTGAACGCGGTGGCATCGGCGACCTTCAGGCCACGGTCGATGACCTCACGATGGCTGATCGCGGTGAGAAGTTCGGCGTCGGGATTCTCCCGCGGGTCCGCGGTGAAGACGCCGTCGACGGCCTTGGCCATCAGGACCACCTCGGCACCGATCTCCAGCGCGCGCTGCGCGGCGGTGGTGTCGGTCGAGAAGTACGGCAATCCCATACCGGCCCCGAAGATCACCACCCTTCCCTTCTCGAGGTGCCTGCGCGCCCTCAGGGGAATGTAGGGTTCGGCGACCTGTCCCATGGCGATCGCGGTCTGCACGCGCGTCGCGATGCCTTCCTTTTCCAGGAAGTCCTGCAGCGCAAGGCTGTTCATCACGGTGCCGAGCATGCCCATGTAGTCGCTGCGCGTGCGCTCCATGCCGCGCTGCTGTAGCTGGGCGCCGCGGAAGAAGTTGCCGCCGCCGATGACGACGGCAACCTGCACTCCACTTCGGACCACCTCGGCGATCTGCCGGGCCACCTGGTGCACGACATCGGGGTCCAGGCCGACTTCGCCGCCGCCGAACATCTCGCCGCCGAGCTTGAGTAGCACGCGGGAGTACATCGGCCGGATCGGTGAGGTAGAGGTGTCAGCGCCGTTGGTGGTGGCCGGTTCCGCCATCCGACTCCTTAGGGGTCCTCGCATGAGATGGCCTAATCCTGCCTTATGCGACGTTCGCTACCGCGAATGGGTCGCGGCATGCCGGTGGAATAATCGGCGACGTGGAGGATGACCCCCGGCGTGGACCCTCTTAGAGAGTTCCGAGTACCGCCGGATATGGGATCGGCTCTATTCCGAGTTCGTATTCGAACCAAGCATCGATCCAACGGTCGTCCCGTTCACTTTCCAGGTTCCCGTCGACGCCTACGACATAGCCGGATCCGGCCTGTGGTGCGACGACGAGCACCTCATCCGTCTCGTCAGGTCGATATTCGCCGAAGTCATCGGCGACGACGACCACATGCTGGTCCTTGACTGGCACCATGACTCGTATCGATACGATCCGCGGATTCCGGAGCGCTCCCGTGGTCGGTGAAGATGAGGACGATCGGTTCTACCCTCCCGAGTTCTATCCGAACGGCGATTACTACTTCTTCCTCGCCCAAGACTTCTCATGGGGGTATCTGACGCATCCGTGGCGCAGGATGGCGTGGGTTTTCGGGGAACCGCTGCGAACCAAGTTCAGGAATCACTCCCTGCAACTTGGTTTCGCACCGGTTCCGTGGTGACGGCTTAGCCAGGCAGGTGAGCCGACAGCAGCCAGGCCGGGACCGACTTGCGACCGTTGGCTTCGTCGCGCACGTCGCCGAACACCATCCCTACGCCCTCGGCGGCCTCCGGGAAGCTGGCATGGATGCGGGCGGGCCGGATCTCGTCGATCGTCCAGTACTTGGACACCACCTCGCGCAGTTCGTCTTCGGTGACGGGGTTGGCCGGGCCATTGGGCAGACCGGCGCGGTCGAATACGAGCACGAAGTACGACGCACGGGGCGCGGCTGCGCGCACGATGGACTGCTGGTAGCCCTCGCGGGCCTCGACAGGAATGGAGTGAAACAGCGTGGAGTCGACGATGGTGTCGAACCGGCCGTCGTATCCGCCGAACGCGCTGATGTCGGCAACCTCGAAGGTGGCGTTCGTCAGGCCCCGCTTGGCGGCTTCGGCGTTGGCGAGCTCGACGGCCGTCGGCGACAGGTCGAGCCCGACCGTGGTGAAGCCGCGCTCCGCGAGGTACAGGTCGACCGCCGCCTCGCCGCAGCCGACGTCGAGCACGTCGCCGTGGAACTTGCCCTGCTCGATCAGCGCCGCGATCTCCGGCTGCGGTTCGCCGATGCTCCACGGCGGCTTGGTGCCGAGGCCGAGCTCCGCAGCCTCGCCCTTGTATGCGTTCTCGAACAAATCCTGTGATGGTGTGGTCATGTACCCGGTATATCAATGTAGTTGATATGTGTCAAGATGCTTGATATGAACGAGTCGTTTGAGGACCAGCCGCTGGGCTACCTGCTGAGCCGGGTGATGCATGCGCTGAAGACCGATGTGACGGCGACCGTCCTGGACCACCTGGACGTGGCGTTCCCCGAATACCTCTGCATGCGGGTGCTGTCCAAGTACCCGGGGCAGTCCAACGCCGACCTTGCCCGCGCCCTGAACGTCTCCCCGCAGGCAATGAACATGGTGCTGCGCGGGCTCGAGGAGCGACGTCTCGTGGCCCGGCCGGCCAGCGTGTCGTCGG
>JAVRPG010000546.1:0-5515 GCA_032162325.1 Mycobacterium sp.
AGCTGGTTGGGATAGCGGGTCTGAAACCCGGCCAGCCCCACCACTTCCAGAAGGTTGTCGACCTTCTCCTTGATCTCGGCCTTCGGCCGCTTGCGGATCTTCAGCCCGAAGGCGACGTTGTCGCGGACGGTCAGATGCTTGAACGCCGCGTAGTGCTGGAATACGAATCCGATACCGCGCCGCTGCGGCGGGATGTGCGTCACGTCGCGGCCGTTGATCGTGATGGTGCCGGTATCGGGCAGGTCCAGTCCGGCGATCGCACGCAGCAGTGTCGACTTACCCGAGCCACTGGGCCCCAACAGCGCCGTCAGCGACCCGGACGGCACCTCGAAGTCGACGTTGTCCAGCGCCGCGAAATCACCGTAATGCTTATTGGCGCCCCGCACGATGATTGCGTTGGTCATTTCTCGCGTCTCCTTATGCCTGCTTGCTCGCACGAGAGCGCCTGGCGTCGAGGACCACCTGAACAATCAGAACGATCACCGCCACCGTCATCAGCAGGGTTGACACGGCGTAGGCGCCGTATTCCGCACCGCGGTTGTACCGGTCGGCCACCAACAGCGTGAGCGTTTGCGATGTTCCCGGCAGGTTGGAGGACACCATGATGACCGCGCCGAACTCGCCGAGCGTGCGCGCGATCGTCAGCACGATGCCGTAGGTCAGGCCCCACCGGATAGACGGGAGCGTGACCCGCCAAAACGTCTGCCACCACTGCGATCCGAGCGTGGCGGCCGCCTCCTCCTGATCGGTGCCGATCTCATGCAGGACCGGTTCGACCTCGCGGATGACAAACGGCACGGTGACGAAGATGCTGGCCAGCACGATGCCGGGGAATCCGAAGATGATCTTGAAACCGAGGTTGTTCTCTACGAACCCGAACAACCCCGCCGAGCCCCACAACAGGATCAGCGCGACACCGACCACCACCGGAGACACTGCGAACGGGAGGTCGATCACGGCCTGCAGAGCGCTCTTGCCGCGGAACCTGTTGCGCGCCAACACTAATGCTGTGGGTATGCCGAAATGGACGTTGAGGGGCACGACGATCACGACCACCAGCAGCGACAGTTGCAGTGCCGAAAGCGCCGCCGGTGTCGTAATCGAGTCAAAGAACGCCCCGATGCCGGGCTGGAACGTGCGCCACAAAATCAGCGCGACAGGAACGATGACCAGGATCGCGACGTAGGCGAGCGCGAGGTAGCGCAGCAGGTGCCGCACGGCCGGTGACAGCATCATCGCGCCAGCTCCTCGCGTTTGGCCGCCCGCGACCCGACCGCTCGCAGGATGAACAGCACCACGAACGAGATCACAAGCAGCACAATGGAAATCGCGGCCGCACCGGTGCGGTCGTCGTTCTCGATGAGGGTCCGGATCCACTGTGACGACACTTCGGTTTCGCCCGGCACCGCACCGCCGATCAGCACCACAGAACCGAACTCGCCGATGGCCCGCGAGAAGGCAAGTCCGGCGCCCGACAGGAGCGAGGGAAGCAGCGCCGGCAGGATCACCTGGGTGAAGATCGTCCGGTTGTTAGCGCCGAGCGAGGCGGCCGCCTCCTCGGTTTCGCGGTCGAGCTCCAGCAGCACCGGCTGGACCGAGCGCACGACGAACGGCAATGTGACGAACAGCAGCGCGATACCCACACCCCATTTGGTGTGCTGAAGGTGAAGGTCCACAGGGCTGTTCGGCCCGTACAGCGCCAGCATGACCAAGCTGGCGACGATGGTCGGCAGCGCGAACGGGAGGTCTATCACGGAGTCGACGAGTCGCTTGCCGGGAAAGTCGTCGCGGGTGAGCACCCACGCCACCAATAGCCCGAAGACGAGGTTCACCAATGTGACGCCGAGCGAAATCGTCAGCGTCACACGGAAGGACTCCAGCGCGGCGTTCGACGTGATCGACAGCCAGAAGGCGTGCCACCCGCCGCCTGCGGACTGCCACAGGATCGCCGCGAGTGGCAACAGCACGATGATGCTGAGCCAGATCGACGCGGCGCCCACTCGCAGTGACGTCGTCCCGTACCGGCCGCCCAGAAGGCCGGGCGGCCGGCCGGCCTCACCGTCACCGGTGAGTTCGGGCCGGGTCGCGTCCGGGTTGGAATCGAGAGCAGCTGTCATCCAGTGGCCTGCTTGTAGATCTTGGTGATGCTTCCGTTGTCCTTGTCGAACAACGCGGGATCAACCGCGCTCCATCCGCCCAAGTCGGCGATGGTCCACAGCTTCTGCGGCGTCGGGAAGTCGGTGGCGAACTCCTCGGCCACGGACGGGTCGACCGGCCGGAATCCGGCCTGCGCCCAGATCTTCTGCCCCTCAGGGGTGTACAGGAAGTTCTTCAGCGCGGTGGCCTTGTCCAGATGGGTGCCGGACGTGACAACGGCGACCGGGTTCTCGATCTTGAACGTCTGCGGCGGGGTGATGTGCTCGACTGGCTTGCCCTGACGCTCCACGTTGATCGCCTCGTCTTCGTATGCGAGCAGGACATCACCGGTGCCTTGCACGAAAACGTCGGTGGCCTCGCGTCCCGAACCGGGACGCACCTTTACGTGTTCGGTAACCAGCTTGTTGACGAAGTCCAGGCCGGCCTGCGGGTTTTTCCCGCCGTCGCTCTTGGTTGCATACGGCGCCAGCAGGTTCCACTTCGCCGAGCCAGAGCTCAGTGGGCTCGGGGTAACTACCTCGATGCCGGGCTGCAGCAGGTCATCCCAGTCCTTGATGTTCTTCGGATTACCCTTGCGGACCAAGAATGTCACTACAGAGCCGAATGGGATGCCTTTAGTAGCGTCGGCGTTCCAGTCCTTGGCCACCTTGTCGGCCTTGACCAGGCGGGTCACGTCGGGCTCGACAGAGAAGTTGACGATGTCGGCCGGCTTGCCGTCGACGACCGCGCGCGACTGGTCACCCGAGGCGCCGTAGGACGTGGTCACCGCCACACCCTTGCCCTCCGGCGTGGCAGCGAACGCCGGGATGATCTTGCTCCAGCCCGGCTCTGGCACGGCGTACGCGACGAGCGTCAGCGTGGTCTCGGCGGCCGGCTGCTGGCTGCCCCCGGCGACGTCGCTTGATCCGCCGCCGCACGCGGCGAGCACGGTCGCTGTGACGGCCAGGGCCGCGGCGGGGCGCCAGGACTTACGGATGTTGAGCATTGGTGACCTTTCCTTGCAGGGGACTAACGGGACAGCCCGTCATGACAGCAAGGCGAGGGATCAGTACCTGGGCAGGAAAACAGCCGCTACCGACACCAAACCGCGGACGGGCATGGAGTCAGCGACAACAGTGGACGTCTGCAACAGCGCACGTACCCACGGCAATGAGGGCCAAGATATGGCCCTCGGTCCTGCCGGACGCTGCATGCATGGCGCGAAGAATAACAGAGTCCGGCAACAACGCTCAGCCGGGATGTCGTCGCCGCTCGCGGCGGTGCCTTAGCCCGCTTAACGAGTTAGCAGCCATGTGACGATCACCAGCACCACAAGGATGACGAGCACCAAGGTCACCCGCGAGCGGGGCAGCCCGCTCATTCGGAGTCCTCGCCCTCGTGGCGCGCGCGCCGCAGCAGCCGGATCCCGTTGCCCAATGCCCCGTCGAGACCTATCGCGATGCCGTACGCCAGCGCCAGCACGACCGGCATCACCACGGCGGTCTGGGCTACGAACGGCAGCCCGGACAGCCACAGTTCGACCCCATCCCACCAATTGAGGAAGCCGCCCACCCGGCCAGACTATTCGATGCGAAGATGACCGGGTGCCGGCCGAGGCGGACCACACGGAGAAGACCACCTGCGTCATCGCCGGCGGCGGTCCCGCCGGAATCATGCTGGGCCTGCTGCTCGCCCGCGGCGGCGTCGACGTCACGGTGATGGAGAAGCACGCCGATTTTCTGCGCGACTTCCGCGGCGACACCGTGCACGCCAGCACCCTGCGGCTCCTCGACGAACTGGGTCTGGCCGGCGATTTCGCCCGCATGCCGCACCGCGAGATCGACTCGTTGAACATGAAGGTCCAGGGCACCGAGATCAGCATCGACCTGAGGCGAATTCCGGGTCCGCACAAGCACATTGCGCTGGTTCCGCAGTGGGACTTCCTTGAGCTGCTGGCGGGCGTCGCCGACAAGGAGCCGACGTTTCGGCTGCTGCGCAGTACCGAGGTGTTGGCGCCGATTCGCCGCGGCGGCAGGGTGATCGGTGTCAGCTACCGCGACAACACGGGCCAGGTCCGTGAGCTGCAGGCCGAGTTGACGGTGGCGTGCGACGGCCGCTCGTCGACGCTGCGCGACGCAATGGGGTTGAAGCCGAGGAGCTTCGGGGCGCCGATGGATGTGTGGTGGTTTCGGCTGCCGCGCAATCCCGACGATCCGCACGGTCTCGCCGGTGTGCTCGGTGCAGGCCACGCGTGCCTGACGATCGACCGCGGCGACTACTACCAGATCGCCTACATCATCCCCAAGGGCCACGACGCGGAGCTGCGTGCGCAGGGCATCGAAACCCTGCAACGCGAGGTGGTCTCGCTGGTGCCATGGCTGGCGGATCACGTCACGGCGCTGACGTCGTGGGATGACGTCAAGCTGCTTGACGTGCAGCTCAATCGGCTGCGGCGCTGGTACACCGACGGGCTGTTGCTGATCGGCGACGCGGCGCACGCCATGTCACCGGTGGGCGGGGTCGGGATCAACCTGGCCGTCGCCGACGCCGTGGCGGCCGCCGGCGCCCTGGCCGGCCCGCTGCTGCGCGGCACCGTCTCCACCAGGCAGTTGGCCCGTGTGCAGGCGCGGCGATGGTTGCCCGCTTCGCTGATCCAGTCGATCCAGCGGGTCATCCACACCCGGGTCATCGCGGTCGCCGTTTCGGCCGGTCAGCCAGCCACACCGCCCCTTCTGGTGCGGATCGCCAACAAGGTGCCTGCGCTGCGGACCGCGGCGGGATACGCCATCGCGATCGGTCCGCTGCCCGAACATGTGCCGGAGTTTGCCCGGCGCTGAGTGAAACGCCGCAGGACACGCGCCCGACACGAGTAGACGCCGGGCCTCTCCGCAGTCGATGATGTCCGCATGGTCCTGCAAGACACCGAGCCGTCCGACGGGGCGCCGAAGGCCACCGGTACCGACAACGGGTCGACGCGCGTCCAGGTCAGCGAGCCGGAAGCCCCGTTCACCGTTACGGCACCGGTGCCGTATGTCGCCGGCGGGTCGTTGCGGAATCCGTTCCCGCCGATCGCCGACTATGCGTTCCTGTCTGACTGCGAGAACACCTGCCTGATCTCGTCGGCCGGGTCGGTGGAATGGTTGTGCGTGCCCCGCCCCGACTCCCCCAGTGTCTTCGGCGCCATCCTGGATCGCGGCGCCGGGCACTTCCGGATGGGCCCGTACGGCGTTACGGTGCCCGCGGCTCGTCGCTACCTGCCGGGCAGCCTGATCCTGGAGACCACCTGGCAGACCCACACCGGCTGGGTAATCGTGCGCGACGCGCTGGTGATGGGACCGTGGCACGACATCGAGACCCGGTCCCGCACGCATCGCCGCAC